>JABMQW010000117.1 GCA_013203115.1 Fidelibacterota bacterium | reverse complement strand
TTTTGATACTTCGAGGCTCTGCCTCGGGGTAGTTCATTGTAGATGTAGTTTGGTTTAAGAAATTATGCATTAATCAATAATGGCACGAATCCACAAAACATTTAGCGAATAAAATTGCCTGATAGACCTGAATGAAACCTGATTATTACTGCCACCTGACAATCCAGTCCCATCCTTCGGAAGAGCGGATTATAAAGGAGACCCGAATTTTGCGAACGAGCTGTTCTCAGATTATTATTGGGCCAGGTGATGGCGGAGAGATCGTTCGGGATGGAGTTCGAATCGTCACCTATCAGTATCGATCACCGTTAATGAGCGTCTTCACAAGTTATTATATAGCTTTAAAAATGCGTGCGCGCGTATATCACCTCCATGACCCGGAATTATTGATCCTGGGTTGGTGTTTTCGGTTAATTACCAGTGGGGCTGTTATTTATGATGCGCATCGTCCTACTTTCCATTATTTCCTGTGGAAATTTGGGCCAGCAGGTCCTCGACTTCGGTTAAAAGCAGCGCTTTTGAAACTAATCGAGTCAATCGGCGTCATTTTCATTGATGGCTTAATCATGGCGGCACCTCTATCAAAAAAAGGGATTGGCCGCTTTTGTCCCCGGAAGATTGTCATTCGTGATTTCCCAGAGATTAAAAGCACTAAAATTCAATATCCTTTATTACCCGGTAAGGCACTTATTTACCGTGGGTTAATGGAGAAACCGGCTGACCTCAATTTAATTTTGGAAACTTTTTTTCAAGTGCATTTAGTATTACCTGAGACGCATTTGGTACTGGCCTGTCCGGTTCCGGATGGCTTTGATCCGGTATTAGCCGGGCGATTGCATGAAATAAAGCTGGAACAGCAGGTGATTGTTGCTGATAAGACGGGCTGGAAACAATTATGCCGGCAGAGAACCATTGGTTTAGCCACCCCCAATGGCAACGAATATTTTCAGCGTAGTGAACAATCTGAGATATATGAATATCTGGCGTTGGGAATACCGGTTATCTGTGGCAGGACGCCTTTTACCGAACAGATTGTAGCTGAAAAAGAAACCGGAATTGTGCTGAAAAACTTGACTCCTTTGAATATCAGTGAAACCGCTATCAAACTGTTTTCCGATGACCGATTATCATCCCAAATGAGTATCAATGCTCGACATATTTCTAAAAATGACTGTAGTTGGGAAAAGAATGTGGTTGAATTGAATAACTTTTTTAGTGGTATGTTTCCGCGATGAAAATTCTGTATATAGCGCCTGAAAACACGGTAGGGACGCTTAATTTATGGCAAAAGGCTCATGAAGCGCGGGGCAATGAATGCCGGTTTGTTACCCTGTATCGGGCTAAGCATGATTATGATCCGGGGTTGTGCTTAAATCTGCCACTGGTAAAAGCTAATCGATTTTATATGGGTACCAGACACTGGTATTACCAGCGTTTTCGCGGTGAAATGGGCGACTACGCCGAGCGAGAGGGGTACCCACCGGTATGGAAGCCCAATTTATGGCTGGAGCAAACGTATTTTCAGTTTCGGGACTGGTTGTGGCATTTCAAGGTTGAACCGGTAATTGCACAAAATGGATTGCTGGATTATGATATTATCCATTTGGAATGGGGGCTGGAATTTTATCGCGACGGACGCTTTGTTCGTCGTTTAAATGAGCTTGGAAAACCGATAGTGTGCACCTATCATGGTCAAGACCTGCGGACCAGGGGGGTGATCCCGACCATTGATTATAGCAGTGGATTAAATGTTACCAGTGAATTGGATCTGCTGAGTAAGCACCCCGACATAAACTATTTGTTCTTACCTTTTGATACCAATCAATTTTGCCCGAATTATGAATTACATGATCCCATCCGCATCTGTCACAGTCCTACCAACCGTTTTTATAAAGGTAGCGAAACAATCATTCAGGCTTGCGAGCAATTAAGTCGCACGGAAAATATTGAATTTGTTTTAGTGGAAAACAAACCGTTTGAAGAAGTACGAGCAATCAAACAAGAGTGTGATATTCTGATTGATCAAGTACATAACCGTGGAGGATGGGGCTATGGCATGAATTCGGTGGAAGCTTTAGCCCTGGGACTTTGCTGCGTGACCGAATTAATACCGCGCTATATTGATTTTATACCGGATCATCCTTTTGTTAATGTCAATGGCGATACTCTTTTTGATACACTGAAAAACCTGGTTAGAGATCATGACAAAATAATGGAGTATAAACACCGGTCTCGAGAATGGGTCGTTAAATATCATGATTTACATAATACGGCCGCCGTACTTTATGGTTACTATAATGATCGGGGCTGGATATGAGTAATTTGCCAAGGGTGAGTATTGTAGTACCTTTCTACAATCAAGAGCATGTAGTTGAGCAAAGTGTCCGGAATCTTCTCAGTCAGGATTATCCGACCGAATTAATTAATTTTATTTTTATTGATGATGGTTCCACCGACCGGACTGCTGAGATATTAGATCGATATAATTCAGACCCCCGTGTTAATGTAATAACTTTTTCTGAGAATCGTGGCCGCTCAAGATCCCGTAATGCCGGAATTGCTGCCAGTGATTCCCAATTAATAGGTTTCTTGGATGGTGATATGACCGTTGAACCCGACTGGCTACGTTTATTAGTTGGGTTATTAAACGATGAAGTAGTGGGTGCCATGGGGGATAGTCGATTACCGGTCGGAACAAAACCTAATCGACTGGACCGTTATTTTTACAGCTATTATCGTGGAGCACGACAAATCGGTGAAAATTACCCGCTGCATTTCCGCTGGTTTCTGTTTAATAATGCTCTTATTAAGAAGGATGCCCTTGATAAGATTGGTTATTTTGATCAGTCATTCACAACCTACGGTGGTGAGGATACCGATCTGGCGATTCGTCTCTGGCAGGCATTTCCCAAAGGGTTGCGTTTTTCAACCCGTGCTGTTAGCTACCACCATCATCGCCGTACTGTTGCAACATTCTGCCACGCCATGGAGGGCTATGGCCGTGAAAATTTACCGCGTTTACTAAAACGTTACCCCGATTATGCTTGTGAAATGGCTGGTAATTGGATCTGGTCGTTGAAAGGAAGATTGGTGTTTAATTTTGTTATTCGTGGGTTAGTAAAATTTCTGTTTACTATTAATCCGCTACCTCTTTTTGTCCGTTATCTGGTTGTGGCTTCAGTTATCAGTGGTGCCCGCCAGGCCGGACCGGTATTGTAGCAGTTTTTAATCCCCACAAGAAGAATACCAAGTCACACTCACTTCCCCGATACGCTCCGCTATCGGGGAACATGGTTTACCTGTGGGGCTCCATATTAACAGAGATCGAGGTTGATGGCGGATTTGCATTATCCGGTATTAGGCTGTAATTTACATTAATTGTAATTCAATTTTAGTTGGAATTGTATCATATGATGAGAGGTGTAAGTTATCTGTTTTTATTAATGTGTGTCGGGTTTTCCCGCTTACCGGGGGCTTTCGAGCTGCATTCCGGAAATTATTTCCCAATTCCTATTTGTGATGGTTTGAATATTGGTCTCACGCTGTTACATGATATGATTTCTTCCGCAATACTACCGAAAAAATCGAGTAGCTCCCGAGTTAATACAGAATATGGAAATCAATTCGGCCTGCAGGAAATGACCCGGTACTCAGTTCATGGTGTATGGCAACTTGGATCGTGGCAGATGGGTTTAGGGGGCTCTACCTTTGGATCACCACACCTGTACCGAGAGCAGGTTGTGGAGACAGCGGTAGTTTTAACGCTACACAATAAACTGACAATTGGTGGCGGCTTGGGGCGTTATGAACTTGGAATAAAAAACTATGGTTCTGCTGCGAGTTATGGGGGACATGCTGCCTGGGTTTTTAAGCTTGATAATAATATAATTTGGTCAACGTATCTGCATAATATAGTGATAATTGGATCATCTGATTTACAAACTGAACTACCAAGAGTGGTCAGCACCGGTATCACTACTCCGGTCAGTGATAATCTGATTGCACGTGTCCAATGGGAACAGGATTTGGTCTATTCCGGTCGACTGAGTTTCGGCACGGTCTGGCGAATTAGGCCCTGGTTTTCAGTATTAGGAGGATATATTGGTCAGCCCTCTCAGGTACAGATTGGGATTGGAATTACTATATTAAAAATAAATATTGGATATGTTGCGGTTACACATCAACAACTGGGTTTGTCTGAGACTGTTGGCGTTAGTATTAGCCTGGGCCGGTAATTGTCTGATTGCACAGGATTCCGGCGATCTGCTGTCAATTTTGGCATTGGATGCTGAAGATCCATTACCGGAAGAGGATATACTGCTATTGGAAGATATCCTCAAGGATTCAAACGGGTTGTCACGGAATACAATAAAGCAAATCGCCCACCTGTCATTTGTAACCGAAAGCGATCTTGAACAAATCCGGAAATTGTCAAAAACCAACACGGCTTCATTTACAAAAAATAACTACGGATTAACTCCGATAACGAAACGCTTATTGGAAATATTACTGACCACGGAAAGACTTTATCTACCAATCAGTCTCAGCCAAATGCACACTTTTCATAATGATGTTCGCTATCGTTGGCGCGCCAGAGTTGTTTGGCCGGAAGTTGTTATGGGATTAAACATGGAACGGGATCCCGGTGAATTAAGTATTGTCGATTATCTATCAGGATATGTTGCCGGGCGATCCGGCGCATATGACTGGATAATCGGTGACCATCAAATCCTTTATGGCTATATATTACACCTGTGGCGGTCAACAGCTGGTTTCAAAGGATTTGATTCCGGTGGAACCGCGCACAGACGGGGGCGTGGAATTCAACCCTACCGTGCCAGTAATGAAGCCTGGGGATTACGCGGACTGGCGCTCCAAAAGCATAAAAACCAATCTAATCTAATTTTTTCTATCAGCAATAATTTTCGTGATGGAATTATAGATTCAACCGGATTTCCAGCTATCAACTCAACTGGTTTACATTTATCAGAGAAGTCATTACAGGAACGTGGTGCCCTGCGCGAACTGGTGCTATGTGGAGTTGGCGAAACACAAGTAGATCAAATATTTGTTAGTACTTCAGTAGCGGTCTCACAATGGTCCGATAGCAGTGGAGTAGTAGGAATTTTCTACTCACGTTCAGTTTGCCTGTCGCGTGAATTTTCCGCCGGTAAAATTTTTATGGAAATGGCACAAGGTTATGAAAAGACTACTGGCATTGTTGGGGGATTTAAACTTACTGACTAGGGATTTAGCTATTTCATTATGGGTCGAATGTATACCCCGGGATTTATTGCTCTACGCTCGTCTCCCTTGTCCGAATGGTCGGGTAGCCGTAAAAATGAACGGGGCTTGTACCAAGGATTGAGCTTGCGTTGGCTAAATAATAAACTAACCTGTTATAGTGATATTTACCGGCAATCGGAAGCACCGGAGTCATTAATTCATCCATTGGCTGGCTCGGAAACTGCCTGGCGTTGGGAGTGGCAAAAAAAGGGGAAGAGGATTCGGGTTCAAGGCAAACGTGAGATTAAGAGCAATGAACAAGCGGATCTATATTCGAGCACAAAGTACCAGGGACAGGAAATCAGGGATTTGTACAAATTTGTTTATTACCGTAATATTAATAAAAAATTCAGGATAAAATTCCAGGTTAGTCATACGAGTTTTATTACGGATGATAACCATTCCACCGGATTGGGTTTGGAGGGGCTACTACGATGGCAATGGGCCAATTATAAATTTGAAATTGACTGGGTGCAAACAAGAGTAGAAAATTATGATAGTCGTCTGTACTTCTGGGATCTTAATCTACCGAATGAAATGCGTAGCAGGGTCTATACTGCTACGGGATATTATCCAGGTTTTAAATTGGCTATTGGTACAAAACAAAATTATTATATAGCAGGTAGAATACGCTGGCTGATTCCGTTTTCGCCGAATAAAGTAAAGCTTGATTATGAAGGTGGGTTGCTGATCGAAGTCAATTTATAAGAATTGCTTGTATTGCTTTCATCTGTTAACGGGAATAACTTTGCCCTCTTGTATTCTCGAAATATGAATAAATCCCGGAACTATATTCTGGTCGTCCTGATAATTACATCCCTGCTGTTGGCCGCGCCAATCAGGGTATTGTATCGTGTTGATATGCGGCAGGATAAATTGAGAACCTTGGATCGTGGCTCCGGTACTTATTTCTCCACCGTTGATCTGGCCCGTATTTTAGCTTGTCGATATTATGTTAATCCTGAACGTCAGAAAATCGTATTATACATCGCTAATCACCGTGTGAAAATATCCGCTAAATCCAGCTTCATAATAATTGATGATCAGGTACTTCAAATGCCTATGTTTACCAAAGTTATTGGAGAGGATGTATATGTACCGGCGGAAGCTTTTTTTTCAATAATTAAGCGCACTGTAATACCAGGTTTAACCTATAATTCCAAGCGACAGATGCTTGATATAGATATAGTGAATTTTAATATCATTGGGCTGGCAATTGAAGATAAAGCCAATGGAACCATCATTCGCCTACAGACCAAGGACCAGTTTAAGGATGGAAATATCAGTTCTTTTATTCATGACAACGGTTGGTTTTATTTGACAGTTGTCGGTGGCATCGCTGATTCTTCCGTAATTGTCCGCGCAGATTATGGAAAAGCTGTCCGCCGGATTCTGGTGGACCAATTGGATGAATCTGTTCAACTGGCTTTTCAACTGCGTCCCAAGATCGAAAATCAGGAAGTATATCTGAATCGTGACCCGGCTGAAATAGTAATAACCTTGCGGACGCCAGTAATTGATAGTATGGCTCGACTGAAGAGTCTTCGTGAACGCTGGTACTTGGATACGGTTGTTTTGGATGCTGGTCATGGCGGGAAAGACGGTGGGGCAATTGGTAGATACGGTACTAAAGAAAAAGATATTACTTTGGATATAGTTAAAAGAGTTGGTCTTTTGCTCGAAAAAAACACCAATATTCGTGTGATTTACACCCGGGAAGAAGATGTGTTTATTCCGATCGCAAAACGGCCTAAGATTGCTAATGCTGCCAATGGTAAGTTATTTGTTAGTATCCATACCAATGCCACTTCAAACCGTAAAATCCGCGGTTTTGAAACCTACTTACTCAGGCCGGGTAAAACGGCCGATGCTATTGAAGTAGCTACTCGTGAAAACGCAGTAATTAAGTTGGAAGAGCAGGAGAATAATTATTTTGAATTGAGTGATGAAGCCCTGATAATGGCAACAATGGCTCAAAGCGCTTTTATGAAAGAGAGTGAATTATTGGCAGCAACGATTCAAAGCGAACTGGCCAAGCGGCTTAAATCACCCGACCGAGGAGTTAAACAGGCTGGTTTTTATGTTTTAATTGGAGCCAGTATGCCCAATGTTTTAGTGGAAACCGGATTTCTATCTAATGCCCAAGAAGAAAAAATGTTAAAAAAACCCTCCTATCGTCAAAAGATTGCCCAATCCATCTATCAAGCAATTGTTGCTTTTAAAAACTCGCGGGAAATGGTTTTAGCCGAAGAGTAATTTTATAATAACAATTGCCTTCTAAGAATATAATCCGTACTCATATTTACTTTTAAATACCAGCTATGTCCGGCAATAACCATAATATCAAATCAATGTTAGGATGGTTATACGCCTTACAGCGCCGTGGTATCAAGGTCGGACTTTCACATACCCGTGAATTGCTTGCCGGTTGTGGTAATCCCCAGAACAGATTTCCCTCGATTCATCTGGCTGGAACTAATGGTAAAGGTTCCACTACGGCCATGATCGCAGCGATATTAAAAGCTGCCGGATATAAAGTAGGAATGTATACTTCGCCGCATCTGGTCCATTTCAACGAACGGATAAGAGTGAATGGTAGACCTATTAGTGATACAGAGATTGTTGAGTTTATTACATTATTTCGTGTGCCGATTAACCAGGTTAAATCGACCTTTTTCGAGGCTACAACTACTATGGCTCTGTGGTATTTTGCACGTGAAAAAGTTGATGTGGCCGTAATTGAAACCGGTTTGGGGGGGCGGCTTGATTCCACCAATGTTCTGAATCCAGTCGTGACTGTTATTACTCCTGTCGGTTTGGATCATACTGATTTACTGGGTGATAGTATTGAATCTATTGCAATGGAAAAAGCCGGGATTATTAAATCGGATACTCCGGTTATACTGGCTCCTCAAGTAGAAAAAGCCGAAGAGATTCTCTGTTTTTGGGCGCGAGCAGTTACCGCCTCGGTTTTCCCGGTTAAAGTCAACTTTGCTAAAGCAACTTTCAGACTGGATTCGGGTAGTGAATTTGTTTGGCGTGGTAAGCCGTATTCAACTGCTTTATTAGGGAAGCATCAAATTCTGAATGCCGCTTGTGCTCTGGAAGCAGTGCAGGTTTTTAATCCGCGAATCACTACGATTGACTGCCAGAAAGGATTATCGCAAGTGCAATGGCCGGGGCGGCTGCAACTTCTTAGTGAAAGTCCACCGGTTTTTTATGATGTCGCCCATAATCCACACGGAATCAAGGCGATACTGGACAATCTCAATTGTATATTTACTCAATTCCCAGTAGGAATTTTGGCTTTGAAGGGTGATAAAGAATTAGCATTGATTGCGGAAGCTCTGTGCGGTCGCCTAAAACAATTAATAGTAACCTGTATTCCGGGCACTGATTTGATACCTGCTAAGATATTAGCACAAAGGTTGACTGAATATAAAATCGAATGTGTGATGATGTCTTCGATCGATGATGCTATCAGATTAATGGCAACGGTCATTACCGATGAAACACCGGGATTGATTTTTGGGAGCCATTATATAGCCGAAAGTGTTTTTCAACGATTCGATTTTTCCTTTGAGTCAGGCGTAATTTAATGTAAGTTATAGTCTCAGATTTTAATCGCCGGTAACGGTTTTTTTGTAGATAACTTAGCCAAAGCCAAATTACACAAGAAGGAAATCTATATGGATGTCAATGAACTCCAAGCATTAAAAATTAAAGAACTGACTAAGCTTGCCCAGGAGCTTGGGGTGCGGGGTTATTCTGGCCAGCGCAAACAGGAATTGATTGTAAAAATATTGAAATCCCAGGAAGTGAAAGAAGAAGCTGTCAAGGCTCGTGGTACACTTGAAGTATTGCCTGATGGATATGGTTTTTTGCGCAGTCCTGATTTTAATTATTTGCCAGGGCCGGATGATATTTATGTTAGTCCGTCACAAATTAAACGTTTTGGTCTGCGGACTGGCCATCTTGTCAGCGGAGAGATTCGTCCCCCCAAAGAGAAAGAACGTTTTTATGCTTTATTAAAGGTGGATTCGGTTAATGGTTTTCTGCCGGAACAGATAAAACAGGCTATTTTATTTGATAATTTTACCCCCTGTCATCCAGAAGAGCGATTCAATTTGGAATTTGACAGTAAAGACCTTTCTACCCGTACGATGGATTTATTTGCCCCGATCGGCAAGGGACAGCGTGGGCTTATAGTTGCTCAACCAAAAACCGGTAAAACCATTCTATTACAGAAAATTGCCAATGCAATTCGCAAAAATCATCCCGCTATAGAGATGATCGTATTGTTGATTGATGAACGACCTGAAGAAGTGACGGATATGAAACGTCATGTCGATGCGGAAGTTCTCAGTTCTACCTTCGATGAGCCGCCTGAACGTCATGTTAATGTAGCTGATATGGCTCTAAAAAAAGCCCGGCGGATTGTTGAGTTTGGCAAAGATGCGGTAATCCTTCTGGACAGCATCACGAGATTAGCGCGCGCGCATAATGCTGTTATTCCACATAGCGGTAAAATCATGTCTGGCGGAATCGATTCCAATGCCTTGAAAAAACCGAAACAATTTTTAGGTGCAGCCCGTAATACGGAAGAAGGTGGCAGCTTAACTATTATTGCCACGGCCTTGATTGATACCGGTAGCCGTATGGATGATGTAATATTTGAAGAATTTAAAGGAACTGGTAATATGGAACTGGTTCTTGACCGGCGACTTAGTGATCGACGGATTTTCCCGTCATTTGACCTGATTCGCTCCGGTACCAGAAAAGAAGAATTACTCCTATCAAAAAAAGAGTTGGCTCGTTTGTGGATTTTGCGCAAATTATTAAATGAGATGACAGTCATTGAAGCCATGGAGTTTCTTCTGGAACGCATGAGGCGTACTAAAACAAATGAGGAATTTCTCAATACAATGAGTCAATAAAAGCCAGCCAATCTGTTTATAATTAATTATAGCGAGGTGTAGTAATGGAATCTTCATATCCTACAGTAAAAACTGTAACACTGAAAGTCATAACCGATAAACCGGTAAAGAAAACGCCCTACCAGGTAAAGGGTGTTTTTATGCGCCAATTTCCAGATGAGGAACTCATCCCTTTACTGGATGGCAGATACCGTGACCGGTTTCTGTATCCGCGAGTTCAGGTAAAAATCCTGAATGAACAAATCTATATTGTTGGAATCAATGAAGGTGTAGAACCAATTTTGTCAATTGTTGATAAATTTGACTTCCTTGATTTTGGTAATATTACTTTTCAGGTTCTGGATATAGACCTTGATGAACACGATGATCTCTTCCAGCCAATTCCCCGGATGATTCGGTATCGTTTTATTACTCCCTGGGTGGCTTTAAATCAAACCACGGGAATCCGCTACCGCTATCTTAACAGTATGGAAAAGATGAACTATCTCAGCCGGCTGTTAAGTCAGAATATTGTATTCCTGGCTCGGGAAATGGGAATGGAGCTGGAAGAAAAAATATTCACAAAACTAAGTCTTACTTCATTATTCCCAAAAACTGTGGATGAAACCTACTGGGGTGCCTTTAATGGTGAGTTCAGGACCAACTTCCTGTTACCTAATTACCTCGGTGTAGGTAATGGTATTACACGTGGTTATGGCGCTATCTACGGTCTATATAATCCTACCATGTTTTCATTTGATGAAAATTCTATCAAAGAGGAAATTACCGATGACAGTCCGGATAAACCGGAGGAACTGCCAATGGAGATGGGCGATGATAAGGGTGTCAGCATGGATGATGTTCCCAAGCCGCACGGGAGAAGAAAAACCACAACCCGACCGCCACGCAAAAGAATTGCTGCCCGGAAAGTTCTTTCGGAAGATTTTGATATTGAGGACGAGGCTAAACTACCACGGCCAAGACGTCGAACCAGAACCAAACCAACACAACCCCAATCAGATGATGAATCCCGTTTCAATACGGAAGAGTATCATAAAAAACGCCACGAATGGTAGAAAACAGCTCTGTGATCAGAATCAGCCAACGAATCCGTAAGATTAAGCCTTCGTTTACTTTGGAGATGGCTGCCAAAGCAATGGAATTACGAGCTCAAGGTGTTGATGTGATTAATTTCAGTGTCGGGGAGCCGGATTTTAACACCCCGGCTAATATCATATCCGCTGCCAAACAAGCCATGGATGATGGGTTTACCAAATATACTGCCGGGGCCGGAATGCCGGAATTACGCCAGGCCATTTGCCGGAAATTGGCCCGGGAAAATGGAATTGACGCTAGACCGGATCAGATCGTTGTGTCAAATGGCGAGAAGCACAGTCTTTACAATGCCTGTCAGACTATGTTCGAAGATGGGGATCAAGTCATCATCTTTAAGCCCTACTGGGTCTCTTTTCCGGAATTCGTTAGCCTGGCGGATGCGGAAGCCGTTTTCGTTAATACTTTGCCGGACCGGCGTTTCGAACCGGATTTTGATGATCTGGCGTCTAAAATCACTGATCGAACCAAGGGTCTAATAATCAACACACCATCCAACCCCAGTGGTGGAGTTTGGTCTGATGCTGCTGTGCGGCGCTTATTGGAACTGGCTGCCAAACATAATTGGACAGTCATCGCCGATGAGTGTTATGAACGTCTGGTTTATGGTGATCCGTTCGTGAGTGCCGTTAACCTGAATGAAGCCAGTGCCCGGATAATTACCTGCCTGAGCCTGTCGAAAACCTATGCCATGACCGGCTGGCGTATCGGCTATTCCTACTCCGATGCTAAGATTGCCAAGGCTATGGCTAAATTTCAGGGACAAGCCACATCCTGTCCTAATTCCATTGGACAGAAAGCAGCCATTGAAGCCTTAGATGGCGATCAATCAGCGGTTGAGAAAATGCGTCAGACTTTTCAACAGCGGCGTGATTTGATGGTGCGCCTATTGAATGAGATCCCGGGAATCAGTTGCGCTTTACCAGGAGGAGCTTTTTACGCTTTTCCGAATATGTCGGCCTATCTTGGGAAAAAAGCCGCTGGAAAAGTGCTTGAGGATTCATTTGATCTCGGTAATTATCTGCTGGAAGAAGCCCAGGTAGTCAGTGTCCCGGGTGATGGGTTTGGGGCACCTGGTCATATTCGTTTTTCCTTTGCTACCAATCTGGAAAATATCCGCGAAGGAATCAACCGTATTGCTAAAGTACTACAAGAATTAGAATAGGAGTCTGTGATGAAGAAAAACATTCATCCCAAATATACGTTAGGTACAGTAACCTGCGCTTGTGGAAACTCGTTTCAGGTTTACAACACGATTGGTGATCAGAAAATTGAAATTTGTTCTGCCTGTCATCCCTTTTTCACCGGAAAACAGAAATTGGTTGATACGGCCGGTCGGATCGAGAAATTCCATCGTAAATACTCGAAAAATTCCAAGTAACGATATTAATAACAAACTTGGCTTCTCATTTTCTACTGGTGAGAAGCCATTTCTATATCAATGCGATACTTACCGTTATTATTAAGTAAACCAGCCATTTTAGTTGGTGGACAAGCTGTAATCGAAGGCGTCATGATGCGTGTACCGGGAGCATATGCCACCGCTGTCCGCGACCCGCAAGGTAATATTCAGATTGACCGGCATGAATTCCAATCCCTGACGGAAAAATCGAAAATCTGGAAAAAGCCGGTTCTGCGTGGAATAACTGCATTGTTTGAGGCTATGCGGATTGGTTTTGGGACCTTACAATGGTCAGCCGATATCGCTCTGCCGGAAGAGGAAAAAGGAAAAGAACCCGGTAAACTCGGCAATTTTCTGTCAATTCTATTTGCCATTGTTCTGGCGCTGTTATTATTCATGATTGGCCCGATGTGGATTACGACTAAATTACTGGATATTGAAAAAGAAGCCCTGGCCTTTAACCTGGTTTCAGGACTGTTCCGGATAACCTTTTTCATTCTCTATTTAGGGATTATTTCGCTGCTGAAAGATGTGCGAAGACTGTTCCAATATCATGGTGCTGAGCATCGCGTCGTTTACAATTTTGAATCCGGGGACAAAGTTACTGTGGACAAAGCGCAATCTTTTCCCACACAGCACCCCCGTTGCGGCACCAGTTTTCTGTTCATCGTGTTAATTTCCGCCATTTTGATATTCGCCCTGATAGATACGATTGTAATCAGCCTGATCGGGACGATTTCACTTGCTATCCGCTTATTAGTTCACCTGCCCTTAATTCCACTGGTAATGGGTTTATCATATGAAGTGATCAAGATCAGTGCCAGGAAGGGGCAGAGTAGATTTGTCCGTGCTCTGCGTGCTCCCGGTCTCTGGCTGCAGAATATTACCACCAGACAGCCGGAAGATGATATGGTTGAAGTAGCCATCACCGCTCTGGAATCGGCTTTTGGCGAGCGTTACGAGGAAATGATAGGGAAAAAATATACCGCCGAAGCAATCGCATGATCAATAAGCTGGAACAGATTATCAACCGTTATGATGAATTGGGTAAGATGCTTACTGATCCGGAAGTGATCTCCAACCAGAACCGTTTGCGTGAAGCCGCCCGTGAACACAACCATCTTGAACCCGTGGTAAAAAAAGCTAGTGAATATATTTCTATCAGTGAGCAGATTGCCGATGATAAAGAGATTTTAACCGGATCTGACGAAGAATTAAAGAGTATCGCCCAAGATGAGTTGCGGGAACTGGAGGAGGAAAGTCTTCGATTGGAAGAGGAATTGAAGGTACTGATGTTGCCCAAGGATCTCAACGATGATAAAAACACCATTATTGAGATTCGGGCCGGCACCGGGGGTGAGGAAGCGGCCCTGTTTGCGGCGAACCTGTTTCGGATGTACACCCGGTTCGCCGAACGTCAAGGCTGGAAGCAGGAGGTAATGGAAACCAGTGACACCGGTATCGGTGGTTTTAAGGAAGTCATCTTTTCGCTGTCCGGAAAAGAGGTTTACGGTTGGATGAAGTATGAGAGCGGTGTCCACCGTGTTCAGCGGGTACCAAAAACCGAAGCCAGTGGTCGTATTCACACCTCGGCCGCCACGGTAGCGGTATTGCCGGAGGCGGAAGAAGCGGAAATTGCTATCGCAGTCCAGGACTTGAAAATCGATACTTACCGGGCTTCAGGAGCCGGCGGCCAGCATGTTAACAAGACCGAATCGGCCATCCGCATTACTCACCTTCCTTCCGGACTGGTAGTAACCTGCCAGGACGAAAAATCACAGCATAAGAACCGCGCCGCCGCCCTGAAAGTTTTGCGGTCCAGATTGCTGGCCCAGGAACAGGAGAAACTGGCTCGGGAGCGTTCCGATGCCCGTAAAACCATGGTATCCACCGGTGACCGCTCCGCAAAAATCCGCACCTATAATTTCCCCCAGGGACGGATTACCGACCACCGGATTGGTTTTACTGCGTACCGTCTGGAAGAATACCTGGATGGCGATTTGCTGGAAATGATAGAACGGCTGCGGATCGAAGACCAGAAACGCCAATTAGCCGCCAAATAAATTGCCATGACCGCCGGTGAGCCACAACAGACCTGGCGGGTGATCGACCTGATCAATTGGGGAACCGATTATTTCGCTAAAAAGAATTTTGAGAATCCGCGCCGGGAAATCGAATGGTTGTTGAGTGATTTTCTGGATTGTAAGCGAATCGATTTATACCTGCGCTTTGATGAACTCTTTTCCCGGCCCATGTTAAACCAGTTTCGCGCCTGGGTGAAGCGGCGCATTAATCACGAACCTTTACAGTATATCTCCGGTCGGGCTGAATTCTATGGATTGACCTTTAAAATTAATCGTAATGTTTTGATTCCTAGGCCTGAGACCGAAAGGCTGGTGGAGGTTGTACTTGAACTAATTGGTGGAGCTATAGCGCCCCGAATTCTGGAAGTCGGTACCGGTTCGGGTTGCATCGCGGTCGCCCTGGCGAAAGAATTACCCGAATCACAAATACTAACTATCGACAACTCGCAAGCAGCCTTGGACCTAGCCCACAGCAATGCCTTTGATAATAATGTTGGCAATATTGAATTCCGACTAATGGATTTTCTATTGGAAAAACCGGAAACAAAATTCGATTTTGTGGTATCCAATCCCCCTTATATTCCGCGGGCTGAAAAAAACACACTTATGCCGGAAGTAAGAAAGTACGAACCTGAATCCGCATTGACCGACGACAAGGACGGACTGCAATTTTACCGCCGTTTCCGGGATATAGCATCCGGGCTGATTGAACCCGGTGGCTGGTTAGTGCTGGAAACAGGGTTGGGGAACCATCCGCAACTGGCAGCCGATCTATTTGCGACTGAAAATTTTTTAGCCGTTGAATTGATAAAAGATTATAATGGTGATGACCGGGTGCTGAAAGTGCAAGTAAGGTAACGACTAATCAACTATTAATAGCTTCGCCTTACTAAAATAGCATTCTATTTTTAAGTTAAATTCGCAGTTAATTGAACCCATGAATAAAATTATTGCCCACATTCGACTCTTACGTCCGCTCAATCTGCTGATTGGCGCTTTTGCGGTCTTTATCGGAGCAGCTATTGCCGGGGAACTGCGCCAGACGGCAACGATCATTTCCGCTGCTCTGTTAGTGGTATGTTATAATGCCGGCGCCAATGCTATCAATGATTATTGCGATTACGCAATTGATAAAGTTAATCGGCCCGACCGGCCGTTGGTCACGGGATTGGTGCGCCTGGAAACGGCAAAATGGATTGGAATTGCTCTGTTTGTAATCGGAACGGCGATAGCTTTTAACCTGAACTGGGGCGCTCGTTTCCTGGCGCTGTTCGGGGCTTTACCTTTGATGATCTTTTACACGCCGGTCCTGAAAGGTCAACCCCTGATTGGTAATATTGCAGTGGCTATGATCTTAGGTCTGGCTTTTCTGTTTGCCGGAGCGGCGGTTGGCAATCCTGGTCCGTTACTGGTACCGGCAGCCCTGGCGTTCAGCCTAACGCTGGTCCGGGAGATGGTAAAAGATATTGCCGACCTGGAAGGCGATGAAAAATCCGGCCTGCGGACATTTCCCCTGTTGGTGGGTGAATCCGCTGCAATAATGACTGTAATCAACCTGGCCTTTCTGGTGGCGGTTGGAACCCTGTTCCCGTTTATTACCGGTTATTACAGTTGGCATTACCTGATTGTTGTCCTGATTGGAGTGATCACCCCGCTGTTTTATATGATCTACGTCCTGATTAAATCCCCCGGGGCCGCTCGGGCCGCTTTTTCAGCGAGACTGCTTAAGTTTGCTACCCTGATGGGTGTGGTGGCGATATACCTGGGGTGACCGCGTCCGGGTTAGGGTAATAGAAAAAATAGCCAAGCTAAACCATTAAAACGGTTAAGCTTTGGATTATGCATTATAACCCATGGTTGAAACCATGGGCTGTTGAACGATAATTATTGTTTGTATAAGTTTACTCCAGCGATCTGATTGAGCGGTATAACAAGCCCACAATGCCACAGATCGCCGCCCCGATCCCAATCAATAGAAAAACGGTTTTAATCGGGATAATATCAGACATAATTCCAACCAGGGCTGAGGATACACCAGTCAGACCTACCACCGCCAGATGGATCATGGAAAAGACACGGCCCTGTAGTTTATTGGGGACGTAACTCTGGATGATGGCTGTACGGGAGATAGTGATCATGGGAATGCCCAGAGCGTGAATGATGATCATTACCATGACCACGGGGATCGAATTGATGAAATATAATCCGCAGAAGGTCAGGCCATCCATGATCATACCCAACATTAACATGCGCCCTTTACGAAAGTGGTCGCCGATCCGGAAAATAACGAATGAACTGATCAACATGCCAATTGCGTAACAGGCTTCAATAGCGGCGTAATCGGAGGCGGTACCGTTTAACGCGCTTTTCACCAGGATTGGCATGCCAACAATCGCTGGACCCATGATAAACAGGTTGTTGATTATGGTCAAAATGATAATTACACCAATAGTACTTTGTTGCCTGATATAAACCAGACCTTGTTTCAGTTCGCCCCAAGTGTGGCTGGATTCTGGTTTTTGAGGTGTTGTTTTTTTAGGCGACCTGATAAAGCATAGTAATACTACAGCCAGTAAAAATGTGGCGCTGTCGATTGTGAACAAGTGTTTCAGGGAGATCAGGCCTAACAAGATAGCAGCAGTAGCCGGCCCGATCAGGTACGCCAGTTGAGCGGATGTGGCCAGCAATGAATTGACCCTGACCAGATAATTGGCCGGGACGATAGTAGGAATAAAGGCGTTCAGAGCTGGTGGGAAGATCGTCCCAAAGCTGCTGCGGACAAAAGCCAAAATACCGACCAGGTAAACGTTTTCGTAGCCTAAGGATAGTAAAACCGGAATCAGGATCACGGTGAAGGCCTGGCTGAAGTTGGACAGCAGCATTAGCCTGATACGGTTGTAGCGGTCGGCCATAACGCCGGCCATAAGTCCGAAGAGCATAGCCGGTAAATAAGCGCTCAATACCACCAGACCGGTGATTGTGTTGGAACCGGTAATATCCAGCACTAACCAAATCAAGGCAATCTGGTAAATGGCATCCCCGGCTGAAGAGATCAACTGAGCCAGCCAGATCAGAAAAATATTTTTACGTTCCGGTAAAATCATGGTTGGGTAGCTTTATCGTTGGCAAAATTATACTTGAAAAGACTTTTTATCTTTGCTAAAAATCAGTTTAATTTCATGACGCTGCAACAGTTTTTCAGCCATTGATTCCCGGTAATAATTTATGGTGGAATTGGTGGGAAAATTTAATAATAATAAAACTACGGAGTTGTTATGTCACTTACAATCACTGATGAATGTATTAACTGCGGTGCCTGCGAACCGGAATGCCCCAATGAGGCTATTACCGAAGGTGATGAATTTTACGAAATTGATCCGGAATTGTGCACCGAGTGTGTCGGTCATTTTGATGAATCCCAATGTGTCGAAGTCTGTCCGGTAGATTGTATCCCGGTTGGTGTTGAAGAATCACAAGAAGTATTAATGGAGCGCTATAACCGTATTGCCGGCTGAACTTTTTGATTCCTGTGCCCGGAGACCCATAGTACTGGAAATATTTCCTTTGGTGGCTGTCCACTAAGGAACATTATGGTTTGTTTAAAGTACGATGACTGCGGCCATTAATTGCACGGTTGGTTAATCATTTACTGGTAGGAAGCGGCTGATCTTAAGACAGCCGCTTTTATTATTGGAGTATTATGGAAGAACAACAGATCAGAGAATTACTAAAACAGATTAAATATCCTGGATTCAGCCGGGATATCGTCTCGTTTGGAATGGTTCCTGAAATTATAATCAAAGCAGATAAAGTAATGGTAAATCTGAAGATCCTGTCTGATAATCGTGATACGGTTGAGGCCGTGGCTGAAGAGGTACGGCAATTATTAAAAACAGAAACTGATTATACTCAAATTGAGATTACTTTAATCGAAACGCCCCAAGGATCGGCACCCCAGGCTCTAACTCCCAAGGATCCCTTTGCCAGTCAGCGATCACTGCAGAACATCAAGCATATTATTGCCGTTGCCAGTGGTAAGGGTGGTGTGGGTAAATCAACGGTCTCAGTCAACCTGGCGGCCACGCTGCAGAAGCGTGGTTTCCGGACCGGCCTGCTGGACCTTGACATTTACGGACCCTCCTTGCCAATTATTCTCGGTATCAACGAACGGCCTTCCGTGTCGCCGGATAAAAAGCTGGTTCCGCTGGAACGGTTTGGTTTGCAGGTGATGAGCTTTGGCTTTATCAGTGGTAATCAGGCTCCGGCTATCTGGCGCGGCCCGATGGTTGCCAAGATGACGGAACAGTTCTTCAATGATGTGGAGTGGGGCGAGCTGGATTTTCTGATTCTGGATCTGCCGCCGGGAACCGGTGATGTCCAGTTGACCCTGGTCCAGAAATTAAAATTTGACGGTGCCATAATGGTCACCACCCCACAGGATATTGCCGTGGCCGATGTGAGCAAAGGGGCGGATATGTTCCGTAAAGTAGATGTACCGGTACTGGGCGTCATTGAAAACATGTCCGGTTTACAGCTTAGCGGTAAAATTGTTGATAACCAGGGTGCACCCATTACTGGTGCCGTGCTGGAACTGGATGGTGTTGGTACCTATCCCCTGGATCAGGCCGGTTCATTTAATGCTCGCCTTGATCTGTTCAAACAGGGCGGCGGCAGCCGCGAAAGCACGCGCTTGAATGTCCCCCTGCTGGGGGAGATACCCATATCACGGGAATTGGTGGAAGCAACCGATGCCGGCCGGCCCATCATAGAGCAAAATCCCGAATCGATTATAACAGCCATTTATGGCAAGATTGCTGATAAAATCATTACTCAGTTGGAAAAAAGAGGTTAGTCATGGTGACTGAAAAACAGGTTATGGATATTTTGTTTCAATGCTACGATCCGGAAATCCCAGTGAATATTGTTGATCTGGGTTTGATATATGATGTTGCGGTTAATGACAATGCGGCCGTTATCACGATGACACTTACAACCCCGGGTTGTCCGATGCACAGTCAGATTGCCGCTAATGTTAAAGATAGTATTCTGAAAATTCCCGGACTGACCACGGTCGAAGTTAAAATGGTATTCGATCCTCGCTGGAACGCTGACATGATCACGCCAGCCGGCCGCCAGGCTCTCGGTCTACCGGATCAGAAATGAATTAACTACTTGTATGATCTAAATGAATTCTGTTGCAGCTATCGCTACTTTGATGGGCTTGTCCTTTGGGGCTGTATATCCCCTTTGCTTGTGGTGCAATAAAAAGTCCGTAATAGCGCGGTTCTACCACTATCAATTATTGCTGGCGGCAGTTTCCGGACTGATTGGAATCAGTTTGCTCTGGTATTTCAAAATTGGACTACAATTGCGTCTATCAGGGCTGGTTTGGTTGGCAGCATTGTCGGCCACAACGGCTTTTTATTGGGGCCGAGACCGGATTCATATCATGGTAATAGCGATACCTTCCATATTTGGTTTGATTGTCTTCTATCAGGTGACGGAGATTATAATTTTCCCTGCATTAACGGTTTTTCTTATTCAGATTTCAGGCTCCGTACTACTGGGTTTAACCCTATTGCTGACCATGAATATTGGTAAAGCCCCCGATAATGCCAAAGTAATTCAAGCGGTATGGTACATCCTGAGAACGGTATTAGCCTTATTGGTAATCCGATTGGTCTGGATAGCATACAGTGTAATTTGGGGGCCGATCAGCCAGATGCCGGAAGTATTCAGTCTGCAGGAATTTTTAATAACCGTACAGGGATATATACCAGGTTTTGCAATCCTCTTTGGTATTTTAATACCATTGTTGTCGATCGGGCTGGTATTTTTACAAGTGCAGCGGAATTCTTATCGTTTGGCGTTAAAACTGCTGTATCCCACGCTGGTATCCGTATTAATTGCCGAAATATTATTTAAATACTATCTGTTTCAGTACGGAATTGTATTATGAGCCTTCCTGATAGCAATTGCAGACGGCTGCGTAAATAAAAGTGATAAGCGGTTTTATGGTAAATTTCATTGTAGACTATTCCTTGACTGACGAAGAGCTGAAAGGGTAATTTTAGTTTTGTATTTGGGTTCTGGAATAGAATTTGTAAATGACCAATACTGATCAACTGCGCAAAGCCATATTCGACCGTGGAAACATCCCGGTACATGTTGCTATTGTTATGGATGGAAATGGTCGTTGGGCAAAGAAGCGCTTTTTACCACGTATTGCCGGCCACCGTGAAGGTATTAATTCGGTTCGTAAGGTTACCAGAATTTGTGGCGAAATCGGAATTAAACACCTTACCTTGTATACATTCTCAAAGGAAAATTGGAATCGCCCGCGTAAGGAAGTTTCAGCCATTATGCAGTTGCTGCTTAGTACCATCCGAGCCGAAGTAGCGAATTTGCATAAGAATAATGTTAGATTATCAGTGATCGGCCAAATCAATGATCTTACCGCCGATGCCCGCCAGGGAATGCTGGAAGGGGTTGAGTTAACTCGCAACAATACCGGATTAAATCTTAATCTGGCATTGAGTTATGGCAGCCGTCAGGAAATTACTGCCGCCCTGCGGACCCTGATCGATAAAGTTCTGGCCGGCGAATTGGAACCGGATGCAATTGATGAAAAGATGATCAGTAAACATTTATATACTGGCCAAATGCCTGATCCTGATTTACTGATTCGCACCGGCGGTGATTTTCGAATCAGTAATTTTTTGTTATGGCAGATGGCTTATACGGAAGTTTTTGTTACTCCGGTTTTCTGGCCTGACTTCAGGGAACGGGAACTTTTAGAGGCGATAGGCGAATACCAGAAACGTGAACGTAGATTTGGAATGGTTAGTGAACAAATAAAGTAGTTAGAATGAACCTGAAAATATTTATTTCCGTCTGTATCTTATTTTATTCCGGTCTCTTTGGGCAGCAGTCGCAGGATAACACCATGACTCTGCTTGAAGTGAATGTGGAGGGCAATAAAATAACTTCTTCCAGTATAATTCGCTATACCAGTGGATTAAGTCAAGACCAGCAGATCAGTGGGAGCGATTTTCCTCGTGCAGTTAAGCGTTTATGGCAATTGGGCGTATTCAGCGATGTACAGATTCGCCTGGACGAGGAAACAACAGAAGGTGTACGCATTACCATTGCTGTTGTTGAAAATTATATTTTAGGCCGAGTCCATTATGACAACAATAAAAAAATCCGTGATAAAAAATTTGAGGAAGAGATAACGCTTGTAACTGGCCAGCGGATTCAACCGGCAACTATTTCGCAAACAATTCGCAAAATCCGGTATATTTACATTGAGGACGGCTATTTACAGGTTGAGATAAAAGGGGAAATCATTCCACCGCGACCGGAGAGTAAAAAGCGCAAACGTGGTAAATCAGCGCCAGTAATTAAGCAACAGAAGTCGGAATTAATCCGGGATATTGTTTTTACTATCGATGAGAATCGTAAAGTGAAAATCAAAAATATTATTATTGATGGTAATTCGGCTTTCTCTGATTTTCGTCTTAGACGTGTTTTGAAAGAAACCAAACAACAATACTGGTATTTGTTCTGGCGCAGCCATTTTGATGATGATAAATTTGATGAAGATAAGGCTTTATTAGAGCAATTTTACCGGAATCGGGGGTATCGGGATTTTACAATTTTAGATGATTCGATTTCATATAACCCTAAAAAGAACCGAATGGCTATTACCCTTAGAGTTCATGAAGGACCAAAATATCATTACCGGAATTTTTCATGGGAAGGTAATCGTCTGTTCACTGAGGAAGTATTAAGCCGCAGGCTGCATATAACAAGCGGGGATATTTACAGTGAGGAAGATTTCAATCTTGCTATTTACGACCGTGTGCAGGGTCTTTACATGGACCGGGGTTATATCTATAGTCAGATTACGCCGCAGGTGATACCAGTTAACAAGGATTCGCTCGATGTCAATTTCACCATTGTTGAAAACCACCAGGTATCTGTTCGGGATATACTCGTTGTGGGCAATACAAAAACCCGTGAAAATGTTATCCGTCGCGAACTAATGATATATCCTGGCGATGTATTTAACCGGGAAAAATTGATTCAAAGTCAACGCAAGATTTACCTGCTGAATTACTTTGGAAATGTTGTACCGGACGTTATTCCGGTCGATGAAGATGAAATTGACCTTGAAATAACCGTGGAAGAACGATCTTCGGATCGGGCTAATGCTAATATTGGTTTCACCGGTGAATACGGTATGACCGGCGGTGGTGGACTGGAGTTTAATAATTTTGACCTGGCCCGGCCGTTTAAAAGTGGTAATGGCCAGCAGCTAAGTCTCAATTTTAATGTCGGCACCCGCTATTCGATTGGACAGACCACACCGGCATCAAAATACCGTTCATATTCTTTAAGCTTCATCGATCCAATGGTCCGCGACAGCCGCAATCTGATTGGATTTTCCCTGTTTTATACCCTGCGAGGACAGTCCACCTATTATTACTTTCCACTCGATATTGAACTACGCGGTGGTTCTTTACGCTGGGGACGTCGATTTAAATGGCCTGATGATTACTTTCGCGGTACCTGGGTTGTGCGTGGGGTGAATAAAACCTATACCGGTTCACAGGATGACATTGAGCGCTATGTAGCCGGCGCGGAAAAAACTATTGGAGTAAATCTTACCCAAATTATTAGCAGGGAAAGTCGGGATCATCCGGAATTTCCCACCCGTGGTTCACGGATGGTTTGGGAATCGACCCTGTCCGGTGGTCCGCTTCCAGGTAGTGAGGATTATCATAAACATATATTGAATTTGGACTGGTATACGCCTACATTCAGTAAATTTGTTTTGACCAGTTCTTTAAAAATGGGCGTCATCGATGCCTTACCTGACAGTGACGAGGAACATTCATTGATTCCATTGGATGAGAAATTCATAATGGGGGGCAGTGGAATTCCTTACGGAAATATGCTGCGTGGTTATCCCGATAATTCAATTGGCCCGCAATACAATGGCCGTCCGGTTGGTGGTAATGCCATACTGAAATATGGCACCGAGTTTCGGTTTCCTCTTTCGGATAACCCGACGGTATTTATTTTTGCCTTTGCTGAAGCAGGGAATGTTTGGGAAACCCATCAGATGACAGAACAATTTTCAGTATCGCGTAATTCGGCGCTTAATTTGCGCCGCTCGGCTGGATTTGGTATTCGGTTCTTTATGCCTATGGTTGGTATGTTAGGGTTTGATATGGGCTACGGATTTGATGATATTAGTGGCGATGAAGAACCGGCAGGTTGGAATTACCACATTATTTTCGGACAACAATTTTAATAGTCACAAGGAGGAAATCAGTGACACGCAAAACGATTATGATAGCTGTTCTGGCCGGTATTATACTGTTGCCATTTACAGTACAAGGACAAATACAAGTTGGCTACGTAAAGTCTGAGCGTATTAGAACGGAATATGAAGAATTCCGTGATGCCGAATCTCAACTGCAGATGGATTTCCGTAAAGTCCAGTTTGAATACCAGATCATGGTTGCTAAGCTTGATAGCTTAAGTCAGGACTTCGAGACCCAACGGCTGATGAGTTCGCCGGAATGGCGTCGCAAAAAGGAAAATCAGATTTCCCAACTGCAACAGGATATCCAGCTTTTCCAGCAACAAAAGGTTGGCCCGGAAGGGGAACTGTATAAGAAGCAGGCTCAGTTGGAGTATGAGATTCTGGCTCAGGTAAAACAAGCTGTTGATAAAGTTGCTATCGATAAAGGATATGATTACATCCTGGATGCCTCGGTTTCTTTACTTTATGCTAAACCTACCTACGATGTAACCGATGATGTTTTACACGAGCTGAGGAAGATTAGTTCGGAAGACTGAGTTTGTCCACCCTGAAAGAGCTGGCTGCTCTCGTTGGCGGGGAGTTGATTGGGAATCCCAGATTGGAGATTAGTGGCGTTTCTGAAATTCAAAACGGAAAGCCTGGTACGATCACCTTTCTTGCCAACCCGCGCTATAAGAAATATCTAAACGATACTAAGGCGGCCGCCGTTTTTACAAACGATCGGAATTTACTGAAAGAACAGGCCGGGATTGTTGTTGATAATCCTCAGATGGCTCTGGCGATTATTTTAAAATATTTCCAATCGGCAGTCCCGCGACCGGAAGGTATCCATCCCACCGCCATAGTTGATCCAACGGCAGAAATTGGTGAAAATGTTAGTATTGGACCATATTCCATAATTGCAGCGGGGGCGCAAATTGGATCTGGTACAACTATCGGTGCTCATACGGTAATTGGATATAATACTGAGATTGGTACCGATAGTCAGCTTTATCCGCGGGTGGTGATTTATCATGACTGCCGGATTGGTGATCGTGTGTTGATTCATAGCGGTACTGTGATTGGTTGTGATGGATTTGGCTTTGTTACCATCGATGACATCCATCATAAAATTCCTCAAACCGGGCGGGTCACCATCGGACATGATGTGGAACTCGGTGCTAATTGTACCATTGATCGTGGTACGATTGGCGATACACAGATCGGTGCTGGCAGTAAGTTTGACAATTTGGTGCATGTAGCCCATAATGTTAAGATTGGTAAAGGCTGTCTGGTTGCGGGAGAAGTCGGATTTGCCGGTAGTGCCGTTATTGGTGACTATTGTATATTCGCTGGTCAGGTTGGCGTTGCTCCACACCTGGAAGTGGGTGACCGCGCCATTTGTGCTGCCAAAACCGGGGTGACCAAATCCATACCGGGAGGCAAGGTTTATGCCGGGATGCCAGTACGTGAAATCCGCGAGCAAAATAAACGCGATGCTGTGCTTACAGCAGTTGCATTATTGAAAAAACGATTGTTAAAATTGGAAGAGAAAGTAATAGCTCCTCATTTAGCGAAGGATGAGTAAGTTTCAAAAAACCATATCTAAACCCGTATCCATTATTGGTAAGGGATTGCATACTGGTGTAGAATGTACGATTACATTTAAACCGGCGAATGTAAATACGGGTATCCGGTTTGTACGAATGGATGTTGATGGATGCCCGGAAATCAAGGCTGATATTGATCATGTAGTGGATATATCGCGAGGTACCACGATCAAGCAGAATGGTGTCCGTGTTCATACGGTTGAGCATGTTCTGGCAGCAATCACGGGCCTCGGATTAGATAACATTTTAATTGAATTAACCGAAAAGGAACCGCCTGTGATTGATGGCAGTTCCAAAGAATTTGTTGATGCCTTGTTAGCGGCCGGAATTGCGGAGCAAAATGCTCGTCGGGAAGTACTTGAAATTGATAAAACCATCACTTACTCTGATCCGGATCGTGGAATCGATATTCATGTATTACCTTCTGACCGTTTCCGGGTCACTTTTATGATTGATTATAAGATCAAGACCCTAGGTACCCAATACACTTCCATTTATAACATGGAGAAAGATTTTGCTGAGCAGATAGCTCCGGCACGCACATTTTGCTTTCTGAGCGAAGTCGAGGAATTAAAGGATCAGGGTTTAATTAAAGGCGGTGCCCTGGACAATGCTGTTGTCATAATTGATAAAGAAATCGATAGTAAGGAAGTTGAACATCTGCGGAAAACCTTTGGGATCAGGGAAGAGATAATCCTGGGAGCAAATGGTATTTTAAACGGGAAGAAACTGCGTTTTAAAAATGAGCCGGTTCGTCATAAAGCCCTGGATTTGATTGGTGATCTGGCCCTGCTGGGAATTCCTATCTGCGGACATGTGATCGCAGCCCGCAGTGGACATGCCAGCAATGTGGAACTGGTGCGGAAGATCAAGAAGGAATACGAGAAGAAGATTCTGCAAAAACGTTTTCAGGCTCGAGCTAACAGCAACTATTTATTTGACATACAAGGTGTGATGAATGTTTTACCGCACCGCTATCCTTTCATTTTAGTGGATCGTATTGTGGATATTGTTCCGGGTGAACGTCTGACAGCAATTAAAAATGTAACCGTAAACGAACCTTTCTTTCCGGGGCATTTTCCGAAGCAGGCCGTGATGCCTGGTGTGCTGATTGTTGAATCAATGGCTCAAGCCGGCGCCTTTTTAATTTTGAACTCAATGGACGATCCTTCTAAAAAGAATATGTTCATTACCGGGATTGAAAAAGCCCGTTTCCGGGCTCCGGTAATTCCAGGCGATCAATTACGTATTGAGATGGAATTGAATAAATTTCGTTTGGGTATGGCACGGCTGGTAGGCCGCTGTTATGTTGGTGACAAACTGGTAGCGGAAGCGGTTGTATTGGCACAGGTCGTCGATCATCAGGGAGAATAAATATCTCCTCCCGGATTCATCCTATGGCCATCGTTAGTTCCCGTGCCAGATTGGGTGAAGATGTCGTTATCGGACCCTATTCCGTGATAGCCGATGATGTGGTAATTGGCACCGGATCGTTTATCGGAAATTATGTTACCATTGATGATGGTACCACAATTGGCAAAAATTGTAATATTTTCCATAATTCCTCAATCGGTGCCCCGCCTCAGGATCTGAAATATAACGGTGAAAAAACTAAACTGGTGATTGGCGACAATGTAATAATCCGTGAATTTTGTACGCTAAACCGTGGTACGGTTGCTCATGGAACTACCAAAATCGGGAATGGTTGTCTGCTGATGGCTTACGTGCATATTGCCCATGATTGTGAGCTGGGTGAAAATGTGATTTTTGCCAACCAGGCGACGCTTGGTGGACATGTTGTAATAGGTGAGGCTGCTTCTCTTGGAGGGGGCGTATTAGTTCATCAGTTTTGTCGAGTCGGTAAGCATGTTTTCATTGGTGGCGGTTTCAGGATTGTGCAGGATGTGCCCCCCTATATTTTGGCCGCGGGAGAACCATTGCGTTACGCCGGAATCAATCGTGTTGGTTTAAAGCGCCGGGGCTTTTCGGCTGAAACCAGAACTATGATTAAACGGGCCTACCGGATATACTTCCGTTCAGGCTTAACACGGCAAGCAGCCCTGGAAAAATTAAAATCGGATTTACCTCATCTACCTGAAATTGAAGAAATTGTACATTTTATCGAAACCAGCGAGCGTAGTATTATTTGAACCGCTGGGCCGGCGTAGGCCTGGAATAAGGTTGTTTTTTCTGTTACTTATGACTGTGCCTCTTTTTTTATGGGGACAACTACATACTTTTGATCTTGATGATTTGACCGGTACTGATTTTAATTCCAGGGTTCAAATGTTAATGCAGGGAACCGGGCTGTCTTTGGGACATCATCCGCTATTTTCCAATGATCCGTCCAAGCGCTTGCGTCTTGGCTTTTCATTGTCCTATCCAGTATATTTTCAAAAAGCCTCATCATCCGGGAAGCCGGCTGGAATTGTTCCCCTGATTGATGCGGGTTATTTAGTTACTTCCAATCTGATTTTAACCGGTAAAATAAGCGGTTTCGCCTCCGGTGAGGATGTGGTACAAATTACGTCTTACGGTGGAATTTTATTCATTGATAGAGAAAATCAGGAAGACGCTTGGGTTGTTAATATCAATTTTGCCTATTTGCAGGGACCCCGTGATATTTATCTGCGATCGTCGGATGCCTTAATTCGTCGTCAGTTTCATCTGTTTAAAATGCCCATCCAGCTTGGTTTTGGTACCAACCTTTTTTCCGGTCGCGTAACGCTTGATAGCGATGATACCTACGGTGCACGTATTACAGGACAGACTAATTATCTATATATTGGTGAACAAATTACCGGTTTTCCATTTGGTAAATTAGGATTACATTGTCATATGCATCCTCATACGGTAAATGTTACCCTGGATATTGTTAAAGAAATGAAATGATGCTGCGCCGTTTAACAATCCTTGGTTCCACCGGTTCAATTGGAGTTAATGCTCTCAAAGTAGTTGGTAATCTGAGTAACCAATTTCAGGTTATTTGTCTGTCGGCGAATAAAAATTCGGATTTATTAATTCGACAGGCACATAAATATCACCCGGAAATGGTGGTAATTATCGATCAGACAGCGGCCAGGAAAGTTGAGCAGAGTTTATCTGGTACCGGCATAACTGTTTTAAGAGGTACGGCAGGTTTAACGGAAGCAGCCGGTCGAAGTGATGTTGATCTGATGCTTAATGCTGTAGTAGGATCAGCGGGAATGGTCCCGACCATTGCGGCGCTTAAGGCTGGAACCGACATCGCCTTGAGCAACAAGGAAAGTCTGGTGATGGCCGGCGCAATAATTAAGCGGCTGCGCCTTGAATCGGGTAGCCGGATTTTTCCGGTAGACAGTGAACATTCGGCCATCTGGCAGTGTCTCGCGGGTGAAGACATGGCGGATGTCAAGCGTTTGATCCTGACCGGCAGCGGTGGTCCTTTCCGCACCCGCGTTAAGAGCACCTTCCCGGAGATAACAGTTACCGAGGCCCTGAATCATCCCAACTGGAAAATGGGCCATAAAATTACTATTGACTCGGCAACGATGATGAATAAGGGATTGGAAGTTATCGAGGCTTATTGGCTGTTCGAGCTGGATGAGACACAAATAGATATTGTAATCCATCCGCAATCGATTATTCATTCCTTAGTTGAATTCAAGGATGGTTCGGTTAAAGCGCAACTCGGTTTACCCGATATGAAAATCCCGATCCAGTATGCCCTCACTTATCCCCGGCATAGTTCCTCGCAGTGGGAGAAGCTGGATTTAGTACAGTTAGGGCAACTAACTTTTGAGGCGCCGGATTTTGATAAATTTCCCTGTTTGGGATTAGCATTTGCAGTTTTACAGCAGGGTGGCAGCGCCCCAGCCGTGCTGAATGTGGCTAATGAACAAGCAGTGTACCGCTTTTTAAAACGGGAAATTAGATTTACCGCTATTCCGCACCTGATCGAAGAGGCGGTTGAGCAGCATCAATTGATTGATCAGCCTGATATTGATGATATCTGTGAACTGGAAAAATGGACTACGAATTTTGTTGTAAACTGGAAAGGCTAACTGAAACTAATTATTTCAGCCGGCATTGAAGGATATAATTATTTAATGACAGCAATTAGATTAAATGGAATATTAATAGTAAGAATATGAATACATTATTTGCCTTTGTTATTGTTATAACGGTCTTGGTATTTGTTCATGAACTGGGTCATTACCTGGCAGCTCGCTCGGTTGGTGTCCGGGTGGAGCGTTTTTCTATCCTGTTACCGCCCCGGTTGGTGTCATTCACCTCCGTAGCTGATGGTTGGGAATTCCGCCTGTTTTTCTATGGCAGGAATGAACTCGGAAAACTGGTTTGGAAACCGGTCTATACCCGCTTTATCAGTAGACCTGGTCGTAAAGGCAGCCTGACCGAATATACCCTGGCTTCGATTCCGTTTGGCGGCTATGTTAAAATGTCCGGCATGATCGATGAAAGCTTGGACACGACAATTAAACACGCTCCCCATGAATTACTCTCCAAACCAAGGTGGGCTCAAGCCTGGGTGATGAGTGCCGGGGTAATCATGAATATCGTATTAGCCTTTATTTTATTTACCTGGATTGTCGGGATCACTGGGATTCCTGAAGTCAGTAATGAGCCGATCGTATCCGGTGTACTGGAAGGTATGCCGGCGGAAGAACTCGGCTTGCAGTCCGGTGACCGTATCGTTGCAATCGATGGCAATGAAGTAACAAGTTGGAATGAAATGACCCGCATGATTCGGCCCATACCTGGTAAACGGATCAGTTTGCGCTGGGAGCGTAGCGGCGTTATTCATGAAGAAAATGTCACAATTGGTGTTGATCCCTCGCCTTTGCGTACCGATTCGACCGGGATGCTGGGTATTGCGCCCGAATGGGAATATACACCGGTTAATTTTATAGGTGCCCTGCGGGCTGGCGCCATCTCAACCGTTAATGGCTTTGGACTGATCTATTTGTCAATTAAAATGATTGTCGATGGAAGGGCTTCGGTTAAAGATATCGGCGGTCCGATTGCGATTGCGCAATTTGCCGGCGATGCGGCTGAAATGGGCTGGATTTATTTGGTACAATTCATGGCCCTGATCAGTGTGAATCTGGCTTTTATTAATATCCTGCCGGTTCCCGGCCTGGATGGCGGGCATCTTCTGGTGATAATCATTGAAGCCCTGCGCCGCAAGCCGCTGACCATTAAAACCCGGATGGTAATTCAACAGATCGGTATGGCTATCTTAATGGTATTGATTTTAATGATCATGTACAATGATATCTTGAAATTGATATTTACTAATTAAGCGCTGACTATAGGAATGATCTAACTGACAGGAATCTGGGATTTCTGCCGTGTTCGCTTAATTATATCTCCGATACCGAAGGGTGCGTAGTAAATGTAAAATGATATTACTGCCACAAATTCCAGGGTAATAATATACCAGGGCCAAGGACCCATGAAATCCAACAATGAACCGCCAACCGGTTTATGGCAAATAAACAGGTAATTACCACCGGTCAGCCAATTAAAGCCCGCAATGAACACCATATAAATATTGGTGACTGCGAAAACTTTCCAAATTGAGCGCTGAGTGGGCCGGTATCCGGTCACGAAAGTCATATACAGGCAAGCCATAATAATTAATCCATGGGATATAAAGAATTGGAAATAACGAAAATGGGGGAAGCTGTAAATTCCGATATCCGGTGTAAGTAAGGCCTGAATTGCTCCACCAAGCCCCCAGAAATAATTAAGTTCATATAATTTATAATTGTTATTGATCAACATGACGGCCGATAGAATAATCGCTACCCCACAGAGGTGTAAGGGCAGGGAGGTAGCCACCGACCAGGTCCCATTGGCAATGTGCCAGATATTAAGGAACAGTTCTTGCGCAATCAAGAGCAAGGCTAAAGTGAAACGAGCATAATTATTTATGGTGGTCTGCTTAAATAGAGCACGGAATAAGTATAACAATAAATAAATGGTAAACAGGGTAATTAACGCTGTCAAATGTGATGTTGAGAAAAAAACAAAATGCCCCCCGCATAATCTGAGCCGAAATATTTACCCACGCTAAAAATCTCCCTTGTGCTTATTTTGATATCCTACATGTCCCGGGAAGATAAACCGGATTTGGGGTTAGTGTCGAGTTAACCCTGTATTAGCGCAACCAAGTCTAGTTCTTTTCGCCGCAAACTTCGTTGAATATTTC
>JABMQW010000116.1 GCA_013203115.1 Fidelibacterota bacterium | reverse complement strand
GGACAAACGCAGATAAATTCAAAGGGTAAGCGGGTAGCGAGCTGCAACCAGGAATGAACGATATTGTTACCATCACCAATATAAACAATTTTCAGATTATCGAGATTACCGCGGTGCTCCCAGATCGTCAGAATATCGGCCATAATTTGGCAGGGATGGTTGTAATCAGTCAGGCCGTTCACCACCGGAACAGTGGAATATTCGGCCATTTCTTCCATATGCTGATGGGCAAACAGGCGGGCCATGATAATGTCGTTGTAACGGCTGACCACCCGGGCGATATCTTTCACTGCTTCCCGTTTACCAATCCCGATATCGTTGGGTCCGAGGTAAAGGGCATGCCCTCCCAGCCGGTAAAAACCGGTCTCGAAGGAAATCCGCGTCCGGGCCGACGGCTTGGCGAAGATCATAGCCATACTGTGATCTTTGAATGGTTTATAATCCTCTCTATTTTTCAGCCGGGCCTTCACTTCCCGGGCCAGCTCCAGCGTTTCCCAGATTTCTGCGGTGGTAAAATCGGTGATATGGATAAAATTGCGTTGCATAATCGCTCCTGTAAAAATGGCCTCTAGCGAGACCATTGATTTAGTAATTCACAATCCCTGAGCCAGTATGAAATTACAGTAGTTTTTCAGGGAGATTCAATCGGCTAAAGAATATAGCGACTCAAATCCTGATCCTTGGCAATTCCTTCCAACCGTTCATCTACCATGGTTTTGGTTATATTGATTTCCGTGTCCTTCCCGGTGGGTTGCTCATACAAAATATCATCCAGGAGAGTAGTCATGATGGTATGCAGCCGCCGGGCACCAATGTTCTCCATTCTGGCATTTACATCAGTAGCATATTGGGCGATGGCGTTGATGGCGGTCCGCTCAAATTTTAAAGTTACTTTTTCGGCGCCCAACAGAGCCATATATTGTTTAATCAAAGCCGAGCGGGGATGGGTTAAAATCTTGATGAAATCCTTTTTCGTCAATTTATCCATTTCAACCCGAATCGGAAAACGTCCTTGCAATTCAGGAATCATATCAGATGGTGTCGACACATGAAAGGCTCCCGCCGCAATGAACAAAACATGGTCAGTCCGGACTGCACCATAACGGGTAGGGACAGTAGAACCTTCGATGATAGGCAATAAATCGCGCTGGACACCCTCACGGCTCACATCCGGACCAGCTGAGCCATCGTTACCAATTATTTTATCAATTTCATCCAGAAATACGATGCCATTATTCTCCACTCTTTCCTTGGCAATACGCACTACTTCATCCTGATCCACCAGTTTCTGGGCTTCTGATTCGATCAGATGCTCCCTGGCATCCATTACTTTCATTTTTCGCTTTTTCTTTGACTGGGGTAGCACATTGGATAACATGTCTTTCAAATTCAGGCCCAGATCTTCCATACCCATTGGCCCGAATACCTGCATCATGGGCATTCCATCTTCGGCGACGTCAACCTCAATTTCCTGATCCTCAAATTCTCCCTTGCGCAGCTTCCCCCGCAAGCGGGTGCGGGTTCTTTCATAGCGGTCCAGCGCTTCCGGTGATTTTTTACGATTGGATTTCAAATCACTGGGAAACAGTATGTCTATTATCCGCTCCTCCGCCAGCCTTTCAGCCAGTTCAATGACCTCATCTTCCTTTTCCTGACGGACCATATTAACAGCAATATCGGTCAGGTCACGGATGATAGATTCAACATCGCGACCCACATAGCCAACTTCGGTGAATTTACTGGCTTCCACTTTCAGAAACGGGGCGTGAGCCAGGTTCGCCAACCGACGGGCAATCTCAGTTTTTCCAACGCCGGTGGGACCTATCAAAATAATATTGTTTGGTACAATTTCATCACGCATGGAATCGGTCACCTGTTGCCGGCGCCAGCGATTTCGCAGGGCGATCGCCACCGACCGCTTGGCGGCATCCTGAGCTACAATATAGCGATCCAATTCCTTTACAATCTGCCTGGGAGTCAGCTCTTTCATTTCAGCTCCAACACGGTAATTGAATCGTTGGTGTAGATACACAGATCAGCGGCTATTTTCAGCGCTTTTTCCACGATTTGTTGGGCCGGCAATTTGGTGCTTTTCAGAAAGGCTGTAGCTGCCGACTGGGCAAAGCCACCGCCAGATCCGATGGCAATGATTGGTCCGTCCGGCTCAATCACATTACCATCTCCGGATACGATAAAACTGCTTTTACGGTCCATCAAGGCCAGCAGGGCATCCAAGTGACGCAGATATTTATCGGTGCGCCAATCTTTGGCCAGTTCCACTACCGCGCGTTGTAAATCACCACCAAATTCATCCAATTTCTTTTCAAATTTATCGAAAAGCGTCAGGGCATCGGCTGCCGCTCCGGCAAAACCACCCAAGACCTCCCCGGTCTCCTGCTCAAATCTACGTACTTTTACGGCTTTTTGCTTCAGCGCCATATCACCAAAGGTTACTTGTCCATCACCTCCAATAGCAACGGTACCTCTGGTTCGGACACCGAGAATAGTTGTTGACCGAAATATTTTTTCCATCTTATTTCCTGAATATTTTAATCCACCTTCGTCCCGATAAATATCGGGATTACGGCAGACAATAGGGCTTGGTTTAACTCCCCGAGGCAAGCCTCGGGAAAAATGGTCCAGGGCTTCTCGACTGCCGCTCGCCTTGGCATAGCCGCTCCGGCGAAGCCAGGTAGCCTCAGCTACTATAGCGCAGGAAGCTGCCCTGGTGTTTAATACCTATTATCTAATAATAATGTAAGGATGTAATCCCCGGCTGGGGATTACATCCTTTTGAGTTGGGATTTCCTTTGTTTATTTACCAGTCACCAGCAATTTAAACAATTTTGAATCGACAGGTAAAACTACTGTTGTTTGATCATCCAATATTGTCTTTAAGGCTTCCAATGTCCGTACATATTCATAAAAATCAGGATCGGCTGAGTAAGCACCGGCATAGATTTCAATAGCTTTAGCATCACCTATGCCACGGATTTCTTCAGATTGTTTGTAGGCCTCCGCCAGAATTATGGTCTTATCCTTATCAGTGACCGCACGAATTTTCTTAGCCTCTTCTTCACCTTCCGACCGGAATTTGTTAGCCTGGCGTTTGCGTTCCGCATCCATACGGGCATAGATTGATGCTTCATTCTCAGAAGGTAGATCTACCCGGCGAATGCGAACATCAATAACTTCAATTCCATAGGTGGCGGTGGCTTCATCACTATTATGAGTTACAACTTCCATGATTAATTTCCGGTTCTCAGTAATGATTTCCGACATATCATGAGTACCGAGTTCCCG
>JABMQW010000115.1 GCA_013203115.1 Fidelibacterota bacterium | reverse complement strand
GCGATACAGAATGGCCAGGACATTTTGAGCTGTTCGCGATAGGGCCGTCAGTGGGTTCAAAACATCCGGTTCGCTGATGATGCCAGCAACCAGAGTACCGCCGGGAACGATTTTTTGACCAGCTGGATCCAGTCGGGCTTGTTGACCACCCCGGGAATCAGTTTTACTGCAATTAAAGAATAACAGGCACAGGCTGATTAAAAATAGTCGATTCATCTTTTTACCCTAAATTTACGTGACCCTTTTCATATAAAGCCTTGGCTTGATATACCACCTGGTCCAGATCTTCCATTCTAAATGGTTTTTTTAGAAAAAGGTCGACGCCTTTAGCGTTAAGCTCCTTCTTTTCCAGGTCGATTGTCCAACCACTGTAAAGAACCACAACGGTTTTCGGATTGGTTTTCTTAATTTTTGCAGCCACTTCCCAACCACTCATTTCAGGCATTCCCAAATCGGTGAGGATTATTTCGCTGGGCTGATTGGAAAAATGCTCAATAGCTTCGGTGGCGGAAGTGAAGCCCCCTACTTCATGTCCCAGATCAGCCAACTGTTCGGTTACGGTTTCCAGGACAAACTCATTATCATCGATTACCATTATAACCGCGTTTTTTGTTGGCAGTGATACGAAGTCCATTTCCTCGACCTGTACTGCATGGGTAGTTGGCAGGGTAATTTTAATTGTGGTCCCTTTGCCTACAGTACTTTCAATACTGATCGTACCATTATGTTTTTTGACAATGCTGTAAACTTCGGTCATTCCCATCCCGGTTCCCCTGGTACCTTTGGTGGAGAAAAAGGGCGAGAAGATATTATCTATTATTTCCTTGGTCATCCCACAGCCGGTGTCGATGAAATTGATAACTGTCGCTTTGTCCAGGGATTCTGAGGTTATTTTCAGGATGCCACCATCGGTCATAGCATGGACGGCGTTGATAATGATATTACCAAAGGCTCGTCGCAGATCATGGGGGATTATATCGATATCAATATCCCGGGGGATATCAACGACGGACTTGATAATGATTCCCCGCTTGGAATCCTCCTCTTCCCAGAGATGATTATGCAGACTGATGACCTCGCTTACGAATTTAAACAGGTTTACCGTTTCATATCTCTCATCGCTGGTACCAGAAGTGAAATCCTGGATTTTTTTGACAGTGGTGGCACAATCCATCGCCGAAAGTTCGATCGATTTCAAATCTTTCAGTTGTTTGGGGTCTGAAATCTGTTTAATTAGCAATCTTACCCTTCCGATGATCCCGGTCAACATATTATTAAAATCGTGGACAATACCGGAACTGATCTTCTCCTCAATTCGCTTTTCTTCCCGTTTTTTGGTTTTGCTGATATTGCGCCCGACCAGGATAAATTCGTCAGATTCACCAGAATCGGACATAATCGGATAGGCTCGCTCTTCAAAATATTCATTGAACCGGCTGTCGTATGTCTCCAATGAAACGACATAGGTATTGGCCAGAGTTTCCGGCAGCATGCAATCCTCACAGGGCTCGGTTAGCCCGCGGAATTTTTCATAGCAATGGGAACCAACCAAAGATATACCACCACCTAGGATTACATCGGCTGAGCGATTGCTCCGGATTATTTGGTAGTCTTTGTCACAGAGAACAATGAAATCGGTAATATTGTCTATAATACGGCCGCGGCTCTTCGTTTCAGAAGGGTTGTAAAGACTGGCAGAACTATCTTTTTCTGATACAGAGTTCATTGCACCCTAAGTTACATATTTTCTGGAAATATACGTAATGTAATATTTCAACTGAATCCAGATTCTATCCATGCTGATCCGGACAACGGACTCAATCTGTTTGAAACATTCGGTAGCATCGTTGACCAATTCTATGGTATAGGTTTTATCCTTCAGCTTCTGATAGCGCAGGGCCATCACCAGAAGGATCTGTCCCAGGTTCAGGATAATTGTCCTTGTATATTAATAAGTAAATTGAAAAAGGACTGATGATATTATGTTACCACTCGAATAGATGCGTGGGATAGCCGCCTTCCCAGGTCAATTTGATGCTGACGCCATCATCATCAACGTGCAGATCATAGTAACGGTCTTTGCCATCGCTGCCCCCCTGGAAACCGCTGGCAGGTTTACCCGGGTTTGCTTCGATTTGAAAACTGCCGGTAAATACGATTATTGAACCACCTTCTAAATCGTAAAGAGTGCAAAGATAGGTAAATGTTCCGGTATCGATTGGTTCATAGCCTTCATCCCAGATAAATTCATCATACTGGGAAACAGTAGTTGAAAAACTCTGGATCTCAGTATCAAAGGTCCAGTCATTCCAAAACATAAAAGTTTTCCCGGCCGCCCCATCCTTGGCACAACCGGTCAATAACAAACAGAAAATAAGTAGTATAATCATTACTTGTCTGGTCATGCATTCTGTCCTATACTGGTATCACCTGATTAAGAATACCAACTAAATTTAATTTACCATTACTGAGAATGCAATCGTTCGGATGGCGAGCATCAGAGCAGGAGGAGAAAGACGAATTAGTTAGTGTTTGAGTTCGATTGTCTGAAGGGCAAGACTAACCCGGGTGTCCGATTCAATCTGTTTGAAACATTCGATAGCATCGTTGACCAATTCTTTAGCCTTGGTTTTATCATTCAGCTTCTGGTAGAGCAGGGCCATTTCCAGGAGGGTCTGTCCCAGGTTGAGGTAGTTGTTGTAATCCTCGTTGATCTTCTTGCTGTTTTCGAAAAAGGACAGGGCGGATTCATAATTAGCCCGCTGGCGGTTGATGATGCCAAAGGTCTTGTACGCATCGGCCATACTGACCCGGTCACCCATTTCGGCAAAGGTATGAAAGGCGGTGGTGGCTAAGGCGGTAGCGCTGTTCAGATCGCCTTGTTCACATTTGATCCCGGACTCCTCCAGGTAGGACAGGCTCTTTAAATACAGGTTATGGGTTTTCTCCGAATAATCGAGGGTCTTTTCCAGGTAGTTATGAGCCTCGGAATATTCTTTCTGCCCGGTATGAACGATCGATATGTTGTGGAAGATCCGCGCCCGTAAATCGTCGTTGGGTTTTTCCCCCAGGACTTCCAGGGCCATTTCGAAGGCCGTGCGGGCCAGTTCCCAGTCCCCGCGAATAATGTGGGAATTGCCCAGGTTGATCTGAATTTTAATCAAAAGAATTCCTCGAGGCTCTGCCTCGGGGTAGTTCATTCTTTCGGACTTTTCAGCTTAAAAGTTAAGGATCACTTTTAGCATTTTGAGCTGGGGGTAATTTACCTGGTTTTTTAATGTAGTGCACAAGTTTTGGGCAAATCCGATCTGTAACGTTTGTTACTACCCCAATTCAGTGATTAATATGATAGTAATAGTCAGAACCAGACAAAAACAGGGCTCAGTTAGTGCACACCTTTTGACTTGAGATTGTCGAGAAACCTCTGGCCTGTCAAGCAAAAGGTCGCGAGTTTCCCAAACAGGTCGGGGCGCCTGCCGCAACAGCCTGTTTGCCACCTGCCAACCAAAGCATAGCATAGGTTGGAAACGTTTGTGCTGACAGGAAGTAGTTTTAGCTACAATAACCGGGCATCCGGTCCTGCTCGTATCCTGACTTGTCGGTGGTAAACGGGGCTTTCTGCATAGGCAGATAAATAATTCGATTCGTAAATTGGAACAATCATCAGAAAGATAAAATATTTGAATGATCTAGCGTAACATGCGATATGCGATTATAACCAATCCTGTCTCCGGGGAGTTAACCCCGGATCAAAAGCGTTCCGCGCTAGCAAACGCGGCAAATATTTTAAAGGCCGAAATTCATGGGCTTTCGACAACTTCGCCAGTCGAATTCCAACAATGCGCACAAGACCTTGCCGAGCAGTGCGATGTGTTGGTTGCCGCGGGAGGCGATGGAACCTTCTCTGACATCATCAATTCCGTTGATACGGTTCAAACACCAATTGCCTATCTGCCGTTAGGTACCGGCAATGCCATGCAACATGCCCTGCATTACAAGGGAACGTTAACCGATCTTGCGAATCGCATTCAAGCAGGTCCGATTCTCGAATACGATCTAATCGATTGCGATGAAAGAAAACGGGCTTTCATGGTATCGGTTGGGATTGAAGGTACGATAATTCAACTTCGGAATCACTACCTTGCAAAGGGTTCCACCGGATTCGGAACATATTTTAAATCGACCATTAAGGCCTATCTAAAGGAGTATAAACGAGTTATTGCTACGATTACGATCGATGATGAAATTTTCAATGTGCAAAATCTATTGAGCCTAATAGTAGTCAAACAGCCCTATTATGGGTTTGGAATGAAGGTTGTTCCCAAAGCGCGGTTCGACGATCGTGAATTACATATTTTGTCTATCAATTCAGGATTGCTTAAGTCTTACATCAGCGGGATTACCGCATTTACTATTGGCAATCGTGTCGGAGAATATCGTACAGGTCAACAAGTTACCGTAAATTTGGAGCAACCATTGGTCCTTCAAATCGATGGCAATGAAGCATGGCAAGCAGAAACATTCAATTTCACCATTTTGCCGAAGGCGCTGAAAATCAAATGTTAAAAAGTTATCCGCCAACAGACCTTCACAGGTGTCAGAGTAAAATCATTATACTGTTTTTCATTTATTCCACTATGTTGGCAGGTCAAGATTCACTTATCAACAGATCGATCACTCTGACTTCAAGTGAAAAAGATTTACTAGCTCAAGGCGAAATTATAGTTCGTGATTTATCCACCGATCAAAAGGTTGGAAAAACTGTTGAAGCAATTGGATTAATTAAAGCTGGTATCGATGACGTGTACCAAGTTCTGTTGAATTTTGAAGATTATAATGAATTCATGCCAAATCTTGCTGAAGTAGCGATTTTTAAAAAGGGTTCTAACTATGCAATTCTAAACTATACCAATGAACTACCATTAAATAAGGTAAAAAAATATCGCTTAGACATGTCTTATCAGAAGAAAAAAGATGAAGCCCTATTACAATGGGAAATGATTAAATGGCCCGGTTTAAGAGAATCCGAAACAATAAATAACACAACCGGATATTGGATTTTAAAAAATTATCCTGATAAGCAAAACCATATTATTGCTTTATACCACGTTTATTCTGATCCCGGGCCGGTACCGTTGGGACTGGGTTGGATTGTGGATATTCTTACATATAACAGTGCTCCAAAGGTTGTAATTAACACCAGAGCAAGAGTTTATTCACTATCTTCGAATCGCTTGAAGTAAGAGTATGTTTAAATACTAATATCTACTACCAATGTATAAGGTTAGAATTCGTTACGTTCTATTTATAGTTTTTGCTTTTACTATCTCTTATTTGAATGCTAATTCTGACGTGTTTGTATCACAAAAAGAAATACATCATGAATTGGCAATTCAAACAACTGATAATGTTATGATAAGGGGCAATCTCTTTATAAACGATAATGATAAGGTTATCATCTACTGTCACCGATTGCTAGGTTCGCAGCATGGAGAAGAGGTGAATCATCTATTAGAAGCATTTATCGACGATTTTGACATAATTACATTCAATTTCAGAGGTCATAAAAGGAGCACCTTGGTAAGTAATATTGGTGGTGATGAAATTCTTGACCTTCGCGCTGTTATTTCCTTTGCGTTAAATAAGGGATACCACAAAATCGTGATTATCGGAGTAGGTATGGGAGGTAGCGTTGCAATTCGAACTGCGGGGATATTCCGCAATATAGATGCTGTTATTGTCGTTAGCCCGGCGGGATTTTCACCTGAGCGACAACCGTTTTTGATCAAAATTGGAACTGATATAACACTCAATACAGATTTCGGAAAGGTACCGTTAAGGATCCTTACAAATACACGCCTGGGGATAAGATATACCGCCGGTTACCCCATCGACATCATTGCTGCAGTTTCTCCGATTCCCCTCTTGGTTGTTCAATCAAAGAATGATCGATTAGTAAACTTAGACCAGATACGTCATGCCTACGATCGCGCTCTGGAACCAAAACAATTAATCGTCGTACCCGGTAGCTTGCACGCCGATCAACTACTTGTAAACAGTACATTGACCGAAATTGGAAATTGGCTGAAAGTCGTCTTTCCCGAACCTAGCTATGAGGATCTTTCCTTGTTGAATAAAGATCCTGTTAACGACTATCCGGATTCTACCAGGATAATTTTGACTGGCGATTTACCACTGCCGGAAGAGGTGCTATTACTCAATTTTCATGAAAGGCAGACCGGACCTATAGGGACTCCGAACAGCAAAAAAATTAATACCGAAAGTGTTCTACGTGACTTAAAAGATGTATTCTCTTTTTATGGCTATACTGTTACCTCATTAACTGTATCTGATTCAGATTCTGTTTTCAGGATACAGGTATCGATACCCAAAATACATTCCGTTTCAATTGAAGGAAACCGATGGGTAACCGATGATTATATCCAATCCATTCTGAAGATCGACGGGGATTATTATAATTCATACGAACTTGACGCTGCCATAAGGCGATTATCCTCCGAACCGTCGATCCGTACCGTAACATCAAATATTACGATTAGAGACGATGGAGATATTGATCTAAACTTGGTTGTACACGAGCAAAGACCATATCAGTCACTTCTTTCCACCAAATTCACAGATATAGATCAATTCTATGGTATCGGCTTCACTTGGAATGAATTTAATCCTTCAGGAATACAGTTGGCGGGGAATGCGATGGTCGGCATATTTGACCGTGATTTGCTTACAAATTTCAGCTTAGGTAAAAATGTTTGGGGTAATAACATCCGGCTTGATGGAAAATATTTCAACACTATTAAAAGTAGGGATGATCTGGACTACGTCTATACCCGTCAGGAGGTTCATGAATTAGGCGGTGAGGTTGTTGCTGGTTACCGGATGACTTCTACTATAACCGTTAACTTTGGCCTATTCGGAAAAGAATATAAATCACCCACAGTAACTTCTAACTTTCCTGTGCAGGAAGGAACAATGCTTGGAAATTCTCTGAAGCTGGATGTCCGGGGCCAGCTACCGCTGCAGGGTCTGCCCCGCTTTATCTGGAGACACACTTTTTACCATCAAAATTCAGGGCTTGGTGGTAGAGGAGATTTCAATTTTAATACCTACCAACTCAATTTCACAGGCGAACTTAAACTGTGGCGTCACCACCGATCGGTGACCTCATTTCACCATGGGTGGCTATCTGGGAACGCACCGCCACAAGAACATTTTTCGCTTGGTGGTATGACCACCCTTCCCGGGTATCCTGACGACGCATTCGTAAATACTCGTATGCTACGAATCAGCCAGGTAATTTATTTATCCGCCAATACCTGGGTTGCGGAAACTTCTTTGCTTGCGCCATTACGTTTGATCTTTAGTTTTAATTCAGGTACAGTCTGGGCGGAGGATAAAAATTTTAATGTTTCAGATTTAAAAATGGATGTGGGATTCGAATTCGATTATAAAGAAGTATTAAGATTAGGAATTGCAGGACCTGTAGGACCTAAACGCAAATCTCCTCGCGTTTATATCGGCTGGGGGATTCATGTATTGTGATAGCTTGATCAAATTTCTGCGAAATAAGATGAGATGTTTGGTGTTTTCAGTTACTTTATTGATGGTGACCATGACTTTTTTCGCTTGTGAAACGGCGGGACTTAAATCCGGCCAGTTAACCATTGAACACCATGACGGGATTATGAATTATTATTCGCTCGCCCTCCATTTTGCTCCCCGACTTTACCTACACGAGGATGAACCATTTGAAATTATTGCGATAATTCCGGTATTTCATCCGGTAAAACCCATAATTGCGTATCACATTTTCCTTAAAGATGATGCAGTTTTTGCATGGGGTGGTAAGGAGATCGACCATGAAATCATATGGATTGAATACGATCCTATCACATTAAAGGTGTCAGATGTGGCAACCTATTGGCACCGAACGGTGTTAAGGACTGATACCTGTCTCATGGACGCCAAGGCATCGCAGCAGCGTCCTAAAGTGTTTATGCAGTGGGGACAGCATGGGATTCTTCCTCTCGGGTGGGAAAAACTGCAGACTGCCCGTCCCTTCGTTGAACTATTGGTTCACTATAACCTGGTCACGGAATTTTCCAGAATACGAACCGAAAAGAACATTGATTCTCCGGTTACCTTCCAAGGATCATATCAGGAATATCTACAGTTTACAAGAGCGGTTGACGCCGCAACCTATGTAAAAAACCAGAGAATTATTGTGGCGGAATACCCAACCGAAGAATTGAAATCACAGGTCAAGCAGACGTTTCCTTTGAAAAAGGAGTGGCCTTTTTGGTACCCCACTGATTAGAATATTTTCGTGATCCCAACCAGCCAGCGCATTCCGCGGTACTGGTTGCAGCCAAACCAGTCCCCTCCCGTTGCCATCTCCAGTCGCACTGATGGACGGGGCCACAGCGACAGACCATAGCCAAAAGTACGTATTCTACCCTCCTGTTCGAAAAATTCGAGTGTGGCTCCTTCGAACTCCCCGTTCCGGAACTCAGTCAGATCAGCATACATGAAAAAGCGCACTTGCAGGTCGGGTATCAATTCATAACCGAGTTGTGCCTTGAAATTAAGTTCATCGAGAGGTTTAATCTTACCGGTTTTGAAGCGGTACTTATAACCAATGGTCAGTTCCGTATACCAGTAGTGTAACTTGCTGAAATAATCGATATAATATATTGGATAAACGTCCACCTGTCCGTCTCCGATACGCAGGCCGTCTTCCCAATCTTTCTTTTTTGAAAGAGGTATCTTAATGCGGAGTGAAGAAGAGGAGACAAATGGTAAAGTAAGCCACCGGTGTTGTACGGTCAGCCAGAGTTCTCTAACAGCTAGCCTGTGAATTGGGTCTGGCCTAATATCCGACCGTATCTCCTGATAGGTCCACCCAATGGGTATTATCGCCCCGACTGAAAATGCGCCAGACAATCCATATTGCACGTGCACCGGCACTGCAAAATAGAGGAGTCCGGTGACCGTATCTAGATTCGCGGGTTTTCCATCGTCGGAAAAATAAGCGCTGGTAAAATAGATCTTCGGATTAATTCTCAACAAATAGTGACCCTTGGGTGCTACTGATGCATCAAATTCTCCAGCTAGGGTGGCGATGGGTGTGAGGATTAACATCATTAAAATAAATATCCACTTCCAGCATGATCTTGCTGGTATGAGGGTATTTTTATGAAAATACATTCAGCACCTCTCCGTCATAATACGGAATACCGAGAAATTTGAGATAGGTCGGGTGCAGGTCTACTGTTCGAGCTATCTCAATAGTCCCCTGTTTGATACCCGGACCGGCGATTACACAGGGTACCATCACTTCGGCTTTCTCAAGACTGCCATGGCTTGCCATGTGATGGGTACCGGGGCTTAAAAAGTCCCAGCCCGGCGTTGAGGAGATCACTATATCGCCGCATCTGGAGGAATCGAAAAGCTGCGTTATCTGGAAAGGAGCATCGGGATAATTTGTCCCCGTTGTCGCGGAAAACCAGGTATCTTTGTCGTGATAGGCACCGTCAATAAGTCGCGCACTATTGATGTTGTCGGTGTAACCCAGTGGATCAGATCCATTGGACGAATAACGGAAACTTGAGTAATCCCGTTCTATTAGGGCGTCACCATCTTTCGAGAAAACCCGGTAAACATCTGCTTTCTCCCTTACCATTAAGAGTTTTATAGGGGTTTCTTTCCTGAGCAATTCGATAAGGTCCAATCTCCCCTCTCCTGCAATTTCGAAAGAACGCAGTTGGTCATACTCTATCGGCCTATCCCAGGCGTAGCTTTTCATACCGGCACGCTCTCTTTTTGTCTCGGCAAAGTAAAGCAGGCCAAATCCATTGCCGCTCAAACCACGAGCGGCATTATTCTGGTAAAGCGAATTGAAATCATCGTTGTTGGCCAGGTTGTCCATAACCGTTAAACCATAATCCATGAGTGTTTTTCTGATATCGAGGGTGTCATCCGTGTCAGTGAGTCCGTGATCGGAAACCAGAGAGACGATCGTTTTATCATAAAGTTGCGCTTTCTGAAGTGTTTCCATCATTTGTCCGACCAACGCATCAACGTCCCGGGCGCGTTGGTATATATCTTCGCTTAATGGACGGAGGAAATGGGCAAGATGGTCAAGTGAAGGCAGCCACACAAATGAGTACCTTGGAATGGTCCCTCCACCGAGGTATACGTTATTGAAGATACTAACTGCTTGCTCGTCCGCTTTCACCCAGGCCGGCAGGACATCTTGAACCATAAACCACAATGTTGGAATATCGGGACGGTATTTTTTTGTAGCGCCGCGGGATGCAAAGTCAAAAATACACATTGTGTACTCACCGGTAAGCATTTCATAAAGGGTATAGTTCGACCGGGGAAAATCTCGATCGAAAAGGATATTTTCCACCTGGACATAATCCCTCGCCTCCCGTTTTTCTCGATCGATCCAACGCAGTCCCGGGCAGTTGTTGTGTCCCGGCATAACGCCGGTTATAAAGGGCAGGTGCGCCGATCCGGTGGTAGATGGAAAAGTACCGGCACAGTTTTCAACCATGGTACCCCGGTCAACCAGATGTTTTTTAATGTTCGGCAGTTGCCCCTTGTTCAGCATATCTTTAAACATATCGGCACGCCAACCGTCCACCAGAATTGTTACCCCATATTTATCGCTGCGTACCCTGGGGCTTCCAATACGGCGATGAGCACAGGCACTGAAAAATGAAGACATGACACCCAAATTTGCGAGATTTACTCCCGTATATGCCAAAATACGCAAAGCTTTTCTTCTGTCCATATTCAACTCCCAAAAAAATTTGTTTAGTGTACTATACGAAGTAGTCCAATGTCAATGAAAATATGTGTAGCTGTGAAAGTTGCTATAAGGATATTTGATCGAGTTGTCACTATCAATCTCCAATTAAGTTCATGACCAGTTTGTAAAAAGAAGTCGGTCTTTTAGTAATAGGAGATCTGCGATATGTTCTGTAAAACCGTAGTAATCGTACTATAGTACCAGAATACCGTAACGAAAATGTAATAAATTTGATATGCATTTCCTATTGCGTATCAGTCCAAAATCCATCATTGTTTGGTCGGATATTTTCAGCACTGATCATTCCGTGAGTATAGTATTATCTCTAATCTCAATACGTTGTATTTGATTACCATTCTAAGCAATGAAGCTTCCCACCGCAAGCGGTTGGGTATCAAGCGGAATTACGCTATAGCCAACCCGGCTTCGTCCCGATTAAAATCGGGACTTCGCCGTGGTTCACCTCGCCATCCATCTCTACAGCAAGCCGCAGGGTATTCTGGCAAAGGCGAATAAAATGTTCGGCTGTTTTCAATTTGTTTTCTGATAATTAATGTCCGTATAATTAATATATTTATAATTACATAACAACAGTTCCTCAAGTTCGGAAGCCAGACCCAATTGCTGATCACAGGGATGAATTGATATCCTTAACGGACGGTTTAGCAAACAAGTTAATCCCCTATTACATTTATTTAGAATTTTTAATAGTTTAACCCTTAAATCAGTATCAGCTTCAAATCCAATCAGGGGCAGCCGATAGAAGAAATTATCCGTATTATCATATATTCCCGTGAGAGTCTCATACAATCTAAATGGCAAACTATCCAATTCCTTACGTGAAATACTGCCCATTGCCCAAGCGGGTGGAACATATAGATCAGGAGGGATTAAATCATGGTTTCCAAACCAAGAATAACACTGACATATAATCTTAATAATTTCTTCCCTGGAAATAGAAAGATGTTCCGCAACCATTCGAGACAGTAGCCCACTATGAATTTTATGGTAAAACGTTTTTGGTAGAAAACATTTGTGATTCCAACCATGTCCTGCTAGAATATATCCTTTACGTTGCAGTTCGACTAATTTATCAATGTTTTTCGAGGACCAATTCCTCCCAGGAACAATCAAAAGAGTTACTGTTTCAATTCCGCGGTTAGTTAGAAATTCCAGTATCGATTGAGTAATGGATAATGTTTCAGGCATTACATCATGAACCGAGAGTAAAGCATTTAATTGCTTTCCAGGGCTACTATCAGTTCTAATTTTTTCAATTTTCAATGTTTATCCTGGTTGTGTACCTTTTTCTTACGAAATTTGTTTAAGGTGCTTACAGAGCTTACGGATTGACAATATCACTGAAAATATCTAACCACTGAAATATTGTCTCCTCATTCAAAGTTTGTGCTGCCTCTCTAGCTCTATATGTGATATCCTCACGATGTCTCTGGCTCATATTCGAAACTCGCAAAATGGCATCGCTAAGTGATTCATTATCCCCGTACACAATCAATCCCTGGGATAATGCAGGCCAACGGGCAATACCGCACTTATCGGAAACAATTACCAATTTTTGACGAGCCATTGCCTCCAGAGCGATAGTGCCGAATGTTTCATTATGCGATGGCAGGATCAGCATATCGTTATTATCAATAACGGAAAGAAGTTGCTCGCGCGAAAGCCAACCTAAATAATCCAAGTTTGAGTGTTTGGCTGAGTAATTCTGAATCTCCGCTCTAAATGGACCATCACCTGCAATGCTGAATTTCAGTTGCGGCATTTGTCCGGCCGCGATTAATATTGATTCGATATTTTTTTCAGCAGTTAAACGCCCGGCAAAGATGATCGACTCTAATTCAGCCCCTATCTTTGACACCGGTTTTTCGATATATAGCGCTGGAATAGGTGTTCCCACCAGCGACACATTTTGAGCGCCAAGTCTGCGGGCTATGTTTACAATCATACTACTATTTGCTACTACAATCGAACTGGATTGAAAAAACCATTTGTCCAGCAATCGAAAAATTGAACTGATCAGCCTGCCGACAAGCTTGTTCCAATAGATCTCAGCCAGTTTGTCATATTGAACATGAAACCCATAACAGAGCGGTAGCCGGTATTTTTTCGATATTAGCAACCCCAATAATCCAAATGGTCCCGGTGTGGTTACTGCAATTAAATGAGGTTTGATTGCACACAACTTTTTATAGATTAATGGAACGTTAGGGAAATATATATTCCGCGTGGGGTCGCCGGGCAGGGCAATTTGCCATAATTTAAATTGGTGGCCGCTTTTATTTATCGGGCAGATCGTTTCAATACCAGCAAGTTGATTCTGAAGATGATCAACCAGATCCTGGTAATACGAGCCTACGCCGCTGCGGTTGGGTAAATCATCGGAGAAAATTACCACCCTTAAATCAGATGGCAGCAGTTGTGTTTTCAATTGTATTCTATGATTTGAATTATTGTTAGATACGACAAATCAAGCCCTCTTGAATTGATCTAGTTGGAAAATATCCATGACTGTAGATTATTTATTCCGTATGATTTCCTTGCTTAGTTTTTAGTTTCATATCCGAACCGGGAAAAAGTTTCTGAAAAATCCCGCATAATATCCGCTTCCGTTAATCCAAACTCAGATAGGGAATAATGGTGTTTGCTTTGATAATTACCTGCTGCTGCTGTCGATTGCTTTATATATTGACTGAACGATGGTCCCAGCAGGATCTGAAAATGGTCGTAAATATTCTTCACGATAGCGCCAATCTCCCCTATCATATCCTCCATCCTGATGATCAAATAACGACTCTGATGCCAATCACTTACGGTAGCAAACAAGTATTGATGGTAATAGCGTAAAACTTCCAAAGTCATTTCCGACAATTGACGATCCTGGAAATGATTATCAAACAATTGGGCGCCCTTGGACATCGTGCTCAGAAACGAAGGTATGGATTGCAGTGGATTGCGAACAGTAGCGATTAATTGGCAGTCGGGAAAAGTATCGTTTAATGTACGAATAGCCGAACAAAAGGACGCATTCTTGGATATTATCCGTTTATCCGCCCCATGGAAATAAAGATGGCGCTGGAGACATGATTTATAGAAAAGCATAATTCGCTTCTTATCCGGGTTTGAGATTTTTTCATCAAAATAGGCCAACCGCCATATTTCCGGAAAGGGAAACGGATGAACTAATAAGAAACAGGATAAGACAGGTAATAATGTCATGAAATCCTCTTCCGGTTCCCCCAGTGAAGATGGATGGACATCATTTAAAGACGAAGATAATTTCTGTTTAATCCAGACAATTACTTTGACAAATGGACGACTGGGATAATACACTATTTTCGTCATAATTTGCCAGATTTTACGCTCTGTTATTGATGGAGTTAAAATCAATTCCCTTAATGTAAAGGTTGTCCAATTTTGAACATCTTTTGCCAATGTCCGATGAAGATAGGTCGTACCTGACCGAGGGATTCCAATAATAAAAAGGGGTCTTTTTATTTTTACCAATCGGTATTCTCGATATAACAGTTCATCCAGGAAAAATCCCATCCAGTGGCATAGTTGAAGCAGAATGAAGACTGGAATAAAAATAGTCATAATAATGAACCGTTTGTATGTCATCCGGACTGGCGAAGTCCGATTTGGTAAATAAGTTTTATAAAAAAGACGAACCAATAAATATATAGTTGATTTTATATTGTTGCTATAACCCGTCATTCAAAATGCCTACCAATGTAATATCTTAATAAGTATGCTTTGATCTTGCAACAAAAAAATGGACAGTGTGAGAAGTCATACAGCTTGTTTGTAAATTGATTGTTCATATTGTTCCAGTGATTTGTATCCCAGGGCAGAGTGCTTCCTGAATCAATTCTAACATACAGTATGTTTCAAACAGGCTGGTTTTTACCTACGGCCGGGTAATAATATGTTTGATGATATATCAGTCCTGTTTTAACGCATTGAAAAGGCTCTCTGCCACAGCATTATCATAACAGTTTCCGTTACCTCTCATACTCTGGATTGCTTTGCGTAGCCTGTTAAAACAAGTTGGAGAGATTAGACGCATTTATTAAGAGAGACTTTTGGTACAATTATATAAAACCGTATAGTGAAAATAAGCCCAAAATCAGCGGTTTAGAAGCAGGTCAAAATGGGCTAACCTTTAGTGAATTTATTATGCGAGGTGGACTAGAGATTTAAGCTCTATTAAGTTGGATCAGTATTACAATAGCAGCTCTGCGGCAATCTAAAGTTTGTTTGTCGAAGATTTCGACCCGCCCTTACAAAACGGAAATCACTGGTTCAAACCCGGTAGCGCCCACGCCCCAATTTTAACTCGATAACATGATAGAAGTTGACAAAAATATAGCACCAACCTGCGTCCTGATGAAAAGAAATTTCGGTTGGCTGGCACAAACTGTGTACCGAAATGAAGTACAGGCTGGGTTGGTCCCGATGATTCCCCCTTAAAGTGGGATTTATTATTTTTAATTTTCCTCTAAAGCCGTCAAACGTTTTTCGATTTCCTCCAGTCTTGCATTAATATCGACACTAGGTTTATCACCCAGAATCCGCTGCTTGAAAGCATTATGATTAGTATGATAACAGTTGCAAATAATTACCTTGCGCTATTATCCAGAACTTCACGCGCTACGTTAAGGATCGGTTGGACCGAAATCGGGCTCCCAACCGCCAGCTCCATCCAAAGCTTAGGCGTCACGTTACCAATTGTGCACATCCGTTCCATTTCCCGGCCCAGATTCTTACCATGCATGTACTCTTCAATCTGGAATTCAATTATATGTCCCAGAGGATAGTTGGGCAAGTACAGACCGTTATCAATCATGTGCGAGTAAATCGCCAGGATCGGTGCATCCCGGTGTCCCAGCACCGGGTAGAAAAATTCGTTCCAGATTGACTGGGCAATTTCGATTACCGCCGCTTTCAATTCAGCCGGAGTAAAATCGGGATGATCATACATCCAGTGCCAGACATCCATATCCACCAGAGCTACAGCCCCAATTTCACAGACGGACCAAAGCCGGTGGAGAGCGGAGTAGTCAGGAGTGTCGCTTAGCGGTTGTTCGTAGCCCAATAAATCAAGGTCCCGGCTCTGAAAAATAAAGGCAAAAGCTTCGGTGAAGGCTGTGTTTGGAACACCTTGTAAAAGGGTATGATCGATCCGGTTAAGGCTGAAAACCTGCTCCACATTATGGCCTAGTTCGTGGATAGCAATGTTATAGCCCTTGTAATCCAGGCCGCCTTCAGAAACCCGGGTCCGCAGGTGGGCATTATCGGACCGGCGTCCGGCTCCCATGGCATGCCCAACCCCCCGGGCGGCATCCACTTCAATCTTGGAGTGGAGAAACTGGGCAGTGGAATAATCGAACCCAAGTCTGATCAGGAAATCAGGTATATCGGCTCGGAAGGCCTCGGCTGTAGGATATTTTAAGGCGGTAATTTTGTCCAGTTTGGTTTCGTCAGGAGTCGTATGGCTACGAAAGCCTTTGTACCAGATATCAAACGGTTCCAGTTCGCGTCCCAACCGCTGCTGAATTAATCCACCGATCCAGCGAAATTCATCCGAAGATAGTAATTCCGTGAATAGCTTGCGCACTGATTCCTCCGGTATTTCCCGCATCAGATTAAAACTTCGCTCGACGAAAGTTGGGTAATCAGAATAATAGGGATCGGCCAGTTTCACGGCCCGATAAAAATTACCCAGATGCCGGTAGCGGGTGTCCGGTTCCGGAGTGTTATCGGTACTGGCGCCCCTGACCGTATTGGCAGCCACGATCCAATCAACATCAGGATTATCGATTACGACCTGAGGTACTTCCTGCCGGATGATCCGTTCCATGAGTTGGTAGATCATCCGCTGCCGCTCCAACCCGCCGTCCAAAGCGTATTGTGCCTTTAACTCATCCCGGATACCCCAGTGGGATATCAACCGCAAATCCCTGGGAAATAACCGGCGGCCATCTTCAGTGAGCAGGTTACCGAGGTAAATATTATAACCGCTGATATAATTATCTCCGGTGATATAGGCATCGTGAATGGCCTGGCTCACCTCCGCCGGCACCCGCACCGCAAAACGTTGGGCCAGGCGCACTTCCGCCCACTTCTGTCGGGACCAGTTTTCGCCCTGTGCCAAACATTCATCCAGTACATGCACCGGGTAATTCAGCAAAACCCAGAAAGCGACTTTGGTTGTGTACAGATCATCATTCAGGTGACTGTCCAGATTTAAATTCCCCAATAGATAGTCGATTGGGAGAAGCGGTCCCGTATTCACATCCAGATGCCAACGCAATTCGCGCCCCATCTCCGTCAAATGCCCGCTGATATTTTCCAGCGATGCCTCCAAACGGGACAGACTCAGGTCCAGAATTTCTGTGTCAGCAATAATATTTTCGAGACAAAATTCCCTGAAATCCTGCGTACTCCCATCGGCTTTACGCCACTGTGCACTGACCTGATTTACACCTGTTTCAATCCGCTCCCGATTTGCACTTCCATATTTTTCAACCAACACATCGATTGTCTGTTTGATGGCTGCATTGGAAATTTGATAACCGCTGGATGATTGAGTCTGGCAGCTCAATACCAGCCAGCAGAGGGTGATCAATATTGGTGCAATTAGTCGGTTCATGGTCGGCTCACTTATTGTTGGTTAATTCAATTCACAGATGGAATAAATTTAGTATGAAAAACAGCGCTTGACCGTATCAATCTAAAATTGGATAAAAAAGATGACCCTACCACTCGCAGGGCCATCTTTTATCGCAGATTTCAGCAGATTTTAATCGAGCAATAATTCTTCCATTTGAGCTACCAGATCGTTGAAGAGGGCCATGGCATCTTCGATTGGCTGAGGCGATGAAAGATCTACACCAGCGGCTTTCAGTTGTTCAATGGGATAATCGCTGCCTCCGGATTTCAGGAAATTCATATAGTTCTCCAGGGCTCCTTCGCGACCTTCCAGAACCGCTTTGGAAAGAGCTGCGGAAGCGCAGTAACTGATGGCATATTTATAGACATAGAAGCGGCGGTAAAAATGGGGTATCCGGCCCCAGTTCAGCTTGTATCCATCATCGATTACCGCCACGTCGCCATACCATTTTTCTTCCACATCGAAATAGGTCTGGTTTAACGATTCCACGGTAGCGGGCTTCCCTTCGGCGACCATCTGGTGGGCATTACGCTCAAACTCTGAGAAGATGATTTGAGTGAAAACCGTCCCCAAAAAATTATTTACCCACTGGTCCAGCAAGGCCAGTTTCAATTTGGGATCATCGCTATTTTTCAGCAGATAGTCCATCAACAATGCTTCGTTAAAGGTGGAGGCTACCTCGGCCACAAACAGGGTGTACCCGGAGGTCGGATAGGGTTGGTTCGCGTTGGAATAATGGCTGTGCATGGCATGACCCATTTCATGAGCCAGGGTAAACATATGGTTCTGGGTGCCATTGTAATTCATCAGAATATAGGGATGTGAGCTGTAGGTCCCCCAGGAATAGGTACCGCCTTGTTTAGCCTCTGTTTCATATACGTCAACCCAGCGAGCGGTGAAACCCTTTTTCACCGTTTCAATATATTCCTCGCCCATTGGTTCAAAAGCCTTAATCAGCGTAGCGACCGCATCATCATAAGCTACATCCAGACTGACGTCCTCGACAATTGGAACGGCCGTATCGTATAGATGAATTTCATCCAAGCCCATTACTTTACGACGTAATTCCATATAGCGATTCAAGGCACCCACATTATCATAAGCGGTTTTTAGCAAATTATCAAAAACCGCTACCGGCACATTATCTGCATCCAGAGCCATTTCCAGGGTGCTGTTATAGTGGCGGGCGTGGCTGATGAACAAATCCTTCTTCAGGTAGGTATCAAAAACGGCAGCGTTGGTATTCTTCACTTTATCAAAAGCCTCGGTCCGTCCCAGAAAGGCGCCGCGGCGGACTTCCGAATCCCGGGATAATAATAATTTGGAATAACGTCCCCGGGTCAGCCGAATTTCATTTCCGTCTTCATCTTTGACCATCGGGAATACCATGTCGGTCGTTGTCAATGCTTCATGAATTTTCCGAGGACCACGAAACAGATCTCCGGCCATGGCCAGTAATTCTTCCTCTTCGGAGGACAGGGTATGCTCCCGCTTACGAATCAGATTATCGAAGAAAAAATCGTATACTTCCAGACCAGGAGTCTTGGCAACGAATTTCTTAATCTTTTTCTCCGGAATAGTCTGGAGCTCCGGCAGGATAAAAGCAGTTGCTTCACCATATTTTACCAGTAATCCCCGGGCGCGGTCATTCAGAGCCTGATTGTCCGATATACGCGTATCCTCATCCTTCAACAATCCCGCATATACATAGAGATTATCCAGTTTCAGGGATATTTCTGAATCCAATTCCAGACATTTAAGAATATTGGAACCGGATTTTTTCAGATTACCTTTGTAATCTTCAAATTTGGCCAGATCGGATTCAACAATTGCAAAATCATTTTCCCAGGCATCGACCGAAGAGTAAATGTCCTGTAAATTCCATTGGTACTGTATATCAATCTCACTACGTTGAGGTATGTCACTCTCAGCAAAAAGAAATGAAAAACAGACTATAACTAATATTCCAGACAGAATAATTCTGGATTTCATAAACGCTCTCCTTTCAATATCAGGTTCATTTGAAATGGTAACAGATAAAGATAACCGCCCGTTTAGAAGCTTCTATTTTCATAATCCGGACGTACTCTCTCTCATAGGTGCGGATACCATAGCTATCCGACACAGTAAGCTGGAAATGGTTGTCCAGCAAAATCAGTGTGTGTAAATAAAGAGGTCGCACCCTTCGATTCAGGCTGGAAAATTTGTGCCTGTTCAGCCGATGGTCTAGCAACCGATTGAATTCTTGCTTTGCGACTAACCTGATATTGTTAATAGTTTAGGACAACCAACTCGTTAGGGAATTATGGAGCAGGTAATTACCAACCGCACTTTTATCATATGCAATCCCGCCGCCGCCGAGGGCCTGGCCGCCAAGCGCTGGGAAAAATTTAAAAGCCAATTGGATGCCAATCACCAACGATTCGAATATAAACTGACAGAACAGCCCTCCCACGCCACTGACATTGCCGCTGAATTGATCCGTGACGGTTTCAAGCGAATTGCTGTTTTTGGGGGTGATGGAACGCTTAACGAGACAATTCAAGGATTAGCCCAGTACGGTGAACAGGTTCTGACCGATCTGCAGTTAGTTTATTTACCCGCAGGCAGCAGTTGCGATTTTGCCCGAAAATTTCCCGGTCACCGCAGCATGTTGGATCGATTTGCCAGTCGTGAAACCATCAAGATCGATATCTGCCGGGTGGACTGCAAATCTGAGAGGGATGGTGATGTGAGCCGCTACTTCATTAATAATTCCAGCATTGGTATCATCAGTTCTGCCGGGGATAAATACAATAAGGTGACCGGATTCTCAAAACTGATTAAGCAGCTAAGTGTTGATGCTGCTGCTATTTTAGCCGGTTTAAGTGCCATCCATGAATTTGAACCATTCGATTGCCGGATTAAAATCGACGATGAAATCTGGGAAGGCGATTTCATGAGCAATCTGACTGTCTTTAAAACCAGTTATTTTGGGGGTGGTATGAATTATGGCATTGATTGTATCCAGGATGATGGCATGGTGGATGTTGTTGTGCTTGATCCACTGTCTCGTCTGAAATTGCTGGCAATAATACCTACTTTATATATCGGAGCAGTCTTAAAAAACGAGGCCGCTCATCACTGGCGCTGTAGTGAGCTTGAAATCGATTCCGAATCTGGTATCTGCATCGAAACTGACGGAGAAATCGTGGGGTATCCTCCGGCCCGATATTCAGTCCTGAAACAGGCCATTCGGGTTGTCCTGTAACCGGAAATAATTAATTCGTAATGGATAAAACATTCGCTATCGAACAGTACTGCGCGCCCGGCTGTCAAGTCTTGGATGAGATAGTATCCATCTCTGCTACCATATCTCTGCGAGTACTGACAATTACACCGCTGGTACCTACTCAACAACCCGAAATCTTTTTTGTACCAGGCTGGATTTCACGGGTCACCAGTTGGAAACATGCCTTGCTGGAAATGACCAAAGATCACAAGGTCTATTATGTGGAAACTCGCGATAAGCTGTCAGCAGTTATTCCCAGAAAAGACGAACTGAGTGTCGAGGTGATCGCCAGTGACCTGATGTTTTTAACCAATCATTTTAAGCTAAATGAAAGTAATTACATTATGCTGGGCAGTTCTCTGGGAGGAACGGCGATCCTTCACGCCTGCCAGTATCTCGGAAGTAAACCGCTGGCGCTGGTTCTGATCGGACCCAATGCCGTCTTCCGGGTACCGTGGTGGGGAAAAACAATGATCCACCTCTTCCCGCTCCGATTATACACGCTGATGAAAATATTTTTAAAATGGTATTTGAGAACCTTCCGGCTGGATCCGGAAGCGGATGCCGATCAGTACGAAAAATACTGCCAGAACCTGGATGACACCGATCCATACCGCCTGAAACGGGCCGCCCTGTCCTTAGTGAAGTATGAAATCTGGGATATCCTGCCCGACATTAACATCCCCACCCTGATTATCGGAGCAGCCACCGATCACCTGCATGAACCGGGCAACCTGGCGAAAATGACACCGCTCCTTCCCCGGGGCATTTACCTTGATATGGAGACTAATACCCATACCCACAGCGGGGATATGGTAGCGGAAATGAGGAAATTCGTGGATCGTATAAAAAATGAAGAAATTTAACTTCCATCATTAATCACAAATTACCGATTAATGCCGAATATACGGGCGGATCGGTACGGTACTACACTTCCGTTGTATGTCTAAAATTCAAGTTATTTAGGGCTTCCTCAGCAAGCTATAACACATTGATATAATAGGATATATGGTGATACTTTAGTAAATTCAATGCAAGCATTTAGCCCATATTTCGCATAAAACCCTTGCAGATGAGTATCCATGATTAAACGATCTAATACCGACCAGTCAACCCTTGACTTTAATTTTACACTTTGTAAGCATCTTGCTCCTGATAACCGTTGGGTACGACTAGCAGATCAGATTCCCTGGGACGTTCTTGGCACTATTTATGAGGAGAGCCTATCACCCCATGAAGGTGCTCCCTCCATTCCAGCCCGGGTTGTGATTGGTGCTTTGATCATCAAGCATATGAAGAACCTGTCGGATGAAGATACCATCGAAGACATCCGCGAAAATCCCTATTACCAGTATTTTCTGGGATACAGTAGTTTTCGTGATCGTCAGGTATTTGCTCCCAGTTTGTTTGTAGAGATCCGAAGGCGACTGGGCTTAGAGCAGTTACAGCGGATAAATGAGACTTTTATCAGTTTTACCGAGGCTCCGGTAGACGCGACAGAGCGTTCAGAGGATATTTCTGATGAGGAT
>JABMQW010000114.1 GCA_013203115.1 Fidelibacterota bacterium | reverse complement strand
GTGCATTGCAAAGTGGATTGCAGACCAACTATCTTTGGACGTTCCCACCATTGACAGTATCATCGACTGGGCACAGCAATTGCGCAATGAGAAAATCATCGAGGGAAATAAATTGTTATTGGGCAGCGAAAGCCTGACTACGGAATTCATGTCCGGTATTCCCCCTGTGTATGGACTCAACAGAATCGATGACATACTGGACTAACTTTTGTTTTCAAAGATATAGATTGCAAAACCGATAAAGTTCTTATAAACGGCCAGTTTATAACACACGCTAAATGTAATTGGGCGTATATGGTGATTTTGAGAACAATTTACTATTATTAAACTTTAGAAATAATTGCAAGGTGTGGTGCATTAAATTTGCCCAACTACACTTAGCATAACCGTTCAAAATCGCACAGCGCTAAACACTTCTTCCGATTGTGGCATTTAAATCCGCTGCAAAATAAAGATTTTTTTACAGTTTGAAACTTTTTAAGTTTGTGTGAGTATTTGAATCAATGTTGAATAAGATCACATCAATAATCACCATGCTGCTGCTATTGAGTTCGCCAGTATTATCGCTGGTACAATTCGATAATTGCGACATGCCCTGCTGCCAAACTGAGCTTAGTTGCTGTGAATTGGCCCAGATTGTTACTTGTGAATCCAGCATGACGGCTTGTGATACCCCGCTCCTGATACCGATAGTGGTTGCTACGGTAAACAAAATTGAGCAACGTGTTGATGAAACGATCAATATACTTCATAAAGAAACCAGTTTTTATATATTCGAGCAGTATGTCCAATACGGAAACTTAGAGTGGACTGCTGTACCCGAACCTCCCCCCGCCTATAATTCTCCCCTGTTGATTTAGATCTTCTGCTTGTAGTCCGGGCTTATGCCCTTGTCACCACTGGCGTCAAATTGATACGTTGGTTTGGTGTGCTTTTCTTAATACTGAGTACAAACAGGAGTTAAAATTGATCAGTAAAAACATTTATCAATCAAAATTGTCAGCACAATATTACCGGGCTACAGATCCAGTTATCCGGTATTTGTGAAAATTGTAAAACCCCTAATTAAAAAAGGATAAATCATGTTAGTAACCAAACCAGCACCAGATTTTAAAGCTCAGGCTATCATGCCTGACAACACATTCAAAGAAATCAGCCTATCAGATTATAAAGGTAAAAAAGTAGTATTATTCTTTTACCCCCTGGATTTCACTTTCGTCTGCCCGACCGAAATAATCGCTTTTAACCACCGGTTAAAGGATTATGAGAAACGCGGCGTACAGGTTTTGGGCTGTTCCGTAGATTCGCATTACAGTCACTGGGCCTGGAAAAATATGGATGTCAATACAGGCGGTATAGGTGATATTCAATATCCAATCATTGCCGACCTTGATAAATCGATTGCCCGCAGTTATGATATTTTGGTAGGATCGGAAGAAGCTTATGTGGAAACCGATTCGGGAGAACTTAATACTACCATAGGCGGTGGTGTTGCCCTGCGCGCTTCCTTTCTGATTGACGAAGAGGGTACAATAAGACATGCCGTAATCAATGATCTGCCTTTGGGACGCAATATCGATGAGATGCTGCGTATGGTAGATGCCCTGAGCTTTAACCAGGCACATGGTGAAGTTTGTCCCGCCGGCTGGCAGGAAGGTGAAGATGGCATGAAGGATACCGCCGAAGGTGTCGCCAGTTATCTTAGCGATCATGCCCAGGAACTCTAATTAAAAACCGTTTAAAGCGGGTCAGGGTCTAACTTTGACCCGCGCAATTTATCATAAACACCGGTTTTACCAATCAAAGGATATTAGTCATGCAACATAAACTACCTGAATTACCATGGGCTCCGGATGCCCTGGAACCACATATTTCTAAGGAGACCATTGGTTACCATTACGGTAAGCATCATAACGCCTATGTTACCAATTTAAATAAATTGATCGTTGGTACTGAATATGCCGACCTTTCATTGGAAGAGATCATTAAAAAGGCTCCGGCTGGTGGCGTTTTCAACAATGCCGCCCAGGTCTGGAACCACTCCTTTTACTGGAATTGCCTGAGCCCCAATGGCGGCGGCGAACCGACCGGCACCCTGGCCGCTGCCATCAAAGATACATTTGGATCATTTGCCGAATTCAAAGAAAAGTTCTCAACCTCAGCAGTTACCAATTTTGGTTCCGGTTGGACCTGGTTGGTAAAAAATAAGGCTGGTAAACTGGAAATTGTCAATACATCAAATGCCGGTTGCCCCCTAACTGATGGATATAGAGACAAACCACTACTCACATGTGATGTATGGGAACATGCCTATTATGTAGATTATCGGAACGCACGTCCAAATTACCTGAAAGCATTCTGGAATCTGGTTAACTGGGAATTTGTGGCTGCTAACCTGGTATAGCCTGATTTTCAAGATCATTTAAAAAGTAGGTCTGAAAAAGTAGCTTTTTACAGGGATGCCATCCATTCAAGGGATGGCATCCTTTTTATTTTAAAATTATTAAATCCACCCACTTGATTAATTTTACCGATATCAAAAATGGCGGTATAACCATCTGCGAATACAATCTACAAAAATTTACTTGTACTAAGTTATAAGTACTGTTTTACCTCATAATTTTTCAAACTATATTAACAAAGCAACACATAATTTTCTTTGCATTATGCACATATGTGCATTATATTTTAACCTGATTTTCAGGAATAGAAACTATGCCACGTTCTAAAAAACAAAAAATGGTGCATTGTCCACCATTGTTTACGGCCTATAAACCAATGGGTATTATTAGAAGCGCCCTGCAGCGTCTACCACTCGCCATTGATGAGTACGAAGCTATCAGACTGGCTGATTACCTTGGTATGGATCATGCCGAGGCAGCACAGGAAATGGAAATATCCCGATCTACCTTTTCCCGCCTGATTGAGAAAGCACGCAATAAAATAGCTCAATTCCTGATTGATGGTAAAGAGTTATTCATTACTGGTGGAAATATTCATTTTCGGGGTAACGTCATCCGTTGTCAAGATTGTGGGCATATGTTCAATACAAATATTGAAACATCCTTTTTTGAATGTCCGGAATGTAATTCGAAAAAACTTATAAACCTGGCCGGTGGATTCGGTCATGGCAGATGTTGTATAAATACAAATCAACAAAACAGGAGGTAATTATGCCCGGAAATGACAGAACCAGCCCGAATGGATCAGGTTCAATAACGGGAAGACGAATGGATTATTGTGTTGGTAATAACCAGCCTGGATTTATAAATCAAAACTTTGGCAGAAGTTTTTGTAGAGGAAAAGGAATAGGTCCTGGTTATAGAAGTAGTAATGGTTTTTTAAACCAGGTTAACCTTCCAGTCAGATTTGATAAAACTGTCCTAGAAAATGAAATATAAAATTTTGATAATCATTTATCGAGCAACGGCTCACCGAATCTGAGAAATAAGAGTGAGTTTGGTTCATTATTCTAAAAACATAGACTAATCATGGTAAAAAGTTTTAAAAGAAGTGAGAAGTCCCAATTGTGGAAACGGCAGAATTCACAGGCTGAGAATGCGGAGAAATCAACAGTGGAAATGATACCTGTGGACAATGTTACTGGCAATATTGTAAAGACCAGGTACCGCCAAAGAGTTAAAGAAGTAGCCCGGAGGCATAAAAATTTCAAGAGACTGTTACGTCCTGACAGTAAAGCTATCATTACCGGTCCCTGCGGTGATAAAATGGAGATTTATTTAAAAATTAAGGATGGGAAAATAGTCAAAATAACCTATGTCACAGACGGCTGTGCCCCATTAATCGCTTGCGGTAGTGTGCTGACTTTGCTGGCCCAGGGTAAACAAATTGAAATGGCTTATGAAATTACAGAAACCGATATTATCGACGCTCTGAGGGATATGTCTGAAACACATCACCATTGCGCCGTGTTGGCGGTAATTACGCTTAAACAAGCGATTGACGCGTGGACTGGCTAATGACACCCTGCTTGACCAATCCGGAAACCAAGTGCTCCGATCGCGAACTTACCAAGTAACCAATAAAAGGAATGATTAAATGATAGTATGCATACCAACCAATGGAAATAATGGACTGAAGGATACGGTGGGTGAACACTTCGGCCGCGTTCCTTACTACACCGTGGTTGATACTGAATCTGACTCAGTCGAAACATTGTCAAATACGAGTGAGCATGGTGGTGGTTCAGGTTATCCACCGGAGATCATGGCGCGCGCCGGTGTGGAAGTAATGCTCTGCGGCGGTCTGGGACGGCGAGCCATCATGCTGTTTGAAGAAATGGGTATTATGGTCTACGTTGGAGCACGAGGAACAGTATCCAATGCCATTGAGCAGTGGAAAAACAACCAATTAGCAGCGGCAACGGATAAAAATGCCTGTGAGCAGCACGCCTTTCGCAAACATCCCGAACACCATCATAAATCTTAATTAAATAACAGGAGGCAATTATGCCAAGAGGAGACAGAACAGGGCCAAGCGGATTTGGTCCAATGACAGGCCGGCGCATGGGATATTGCGTTGGCAGTAACCAGCCTGGATTCGGTCAGCAGAATTTTGGCTTCGGCAGAGGCCGTGGAAGAGGAGCGGGTTTTGGCTTTGGACGCGATTACGGTTATCCTCCACAATTTAACCTGCCGACCATGTCGCAAAAATCAGTGCTGGAAAATGAGATTAAAGTACTCAAAGATCAGTTGGCTTATTTAGAGCAGCAATTGACGGACACCGAATCGGAAAAATAAACCGGGAGTAACAGGCTAGTGTCGAGTCAACACTGTATTAGCGCAACCAAGTCTAGTTCTTTTCGCCGCAAACTTCGTTGAATATTTC
>JABMQW010000113.1 GCA_013203115.1 Fidelibacterota bacterium | reverse complement strand
CAACTCAGTTCAACACGAACAGATACCTTCCTTGTTCCCCTTCTCCTGATTGATTTCCCCAATCTTGGGGCTTCTTTTCCTGACTCAGCTTTCGACGATGTGATGAACCTGGAAGGTTATGGTCATCCCAATCATCCCGGATCGGGTAGTTTTCGGGATTTTTATCAAGAAATTTCCTATGGACAATTCAACCCGGTAACGGATGTTGTACCCTGGGTTACAGCTACTAATGATCTCGATTATTACGCTAGCGGCAATCCGGATGGTAATATGCATGTATTGCAAATGATCCGGGCAGCCATCGATTCGGCCGAAGCGAATGGCATGGACTGGTCTCAATATGATAATGATAATGATGGAAATTTGGATATTGTCAATATAATACATGCCGGTCCCGGTGCGGAATACGGCGGCAATCCCGCTTACATCTGGTCGCATCGATGGTATTTATCAGCCGGAGGGTATGCCGTTCAATACGATAGTGTTTGGATCGACGATTATACGATTCAACCGGAAACCTATGCCAATACGGACATTATCACTGCAATCGGAGTTGTGTGCCACGAATTCGGTCATGCTCTGGGATTGCCGGACCTTTACGATACAGATGGCAGTTCCGATGGGGCTGGTAAACTGGCCTTAATGGCCAGCGGTTCCTGGGGAACCAGCGGAACAACACCATGGTACCCTTCGGCCATGAACGCCTGGTGCAAAACCGAACTGGGTTGGTCCAACCCGATTATTCTGGATGCGGATCAAACCGGAATTGAAATCGAGCAATCCTACTCCAACAATACTATTTACCAAATCAACCATACCCAGGATAACAGTGAATACTGGCTGATCGAAAACCGGCAGAAAGTCGGTACTGACGTGAACATGCCTTCTCCGGGGATACTGATCTGGCATATAGATACTGAAATGACCGGCGGCTGGCGCCCAAATAATAATGAACCCCATTATGGTGTTGGCCTGGAGCAGGCTGATGGTGCTTTCAATCTGGAAAATAATCAGGGCAGTGACAGCGGCGACCCCTATCCCGGCAGCACCAATAATCATGAATTCTCTAACAGTTCCACCCCCAACACCACCAGCTATTATGGTTATCCATCAATGATATCCATTGAAGATATCTCTATGCCCGATTCAGTTATGACCTTTAATTTAAGTTTTGGGGAGATATTAATGGCGGACATGGAAATGACTAATGGTACCGGTGCGGCCTACGACACCGGATCAATTACCATCTCAATGGATAACACAATGCCTATTGGTACTTTGCAGTTCAGGATCAATGCTACACCGGCTATTCTTTCAGTTACGGGAGTCGAATTGACTGGCCACGCCAGCGCTGATTCGATTAGGATTATTGATAATCTGATCGAATTGATCAATCCAAATATTCCCCCCGGAAACGGAACAATCTTACAGGTTGATCTATTTGCCAATACCAGTGTGAGCCAGTCTATAGCGTTGCATTTGACCGACTATTACTCCGCCGATACCAGCGAGTCGGAAGTGGCTCTCATCACTAACACCGCTAATTATCAAATCATAGGTATTGCCCAGGTTTTCACAGTGCCGGATAGCAACGCAGCGGTAGGTGGTCCTTTCCAATTTGCTGTCAACCTGAATAATACAGTGCCTATCAAGATGATCTCCATGACGCTGAGTGATGCCCCGGATTACCTGATCCCGGCCGATGAACTGTTCACTGATACTAATGGAAATAATCATTGGGATTTGGGCGAGCCATTCACTGACTGGAATGAAGATGGAGAATGGACTCCGGCCATAAAACTCAGTGATCGGTTAACCGGATGGAATCATTCCATGACTATTACCGGTAGTGGAATTACAATTCAAGCTGCAGCTTTGCTGGCCAATCCCATTACGGTTGGTGCTGGAGCCTTGTTTACCATCAATGGTGTTGTAGATCATAATGCCCAACCAGGACCGGTAATTATTTCAATGAGCAATGTTTTCCTGATGGATATCTTCGGTAATACCGGCGTCCCGTATAGCTATACCGCCGGTGATATAACAATAACTCCCTACGTCGGAACGGACGTCGATCAAGGGCAACCCACTGTTTATTACTTATCGGATAATTATCCCAACCCGTTTAATCCTACTACAACTTTGCTTTATCAGGTACCTGAAGCAGCCGAAATCAGTTTCACTATTTACGATCTGCGTGGTGTGGTCGTAAAACAGGTGAACAGAAATCATAGTCCCGGACACTATACTTTTAAGTGGAATGGCTACAATGATAGCGGTGTAACAATGGCCAGCGGTACCTACTTTATACGTATGTCAACACCTGGTTATTCAGTTACAAAAAAGTTATTATTGCTAAAATAATCCAGATACCCATGTAAAAACGAGAAGCAACAACTTCCCGTTATTAATTTCTTGTCAGGCCGACTTCCGACGTCTGTAAAGATAACGCGGTTTGGCGCCTTTGGTCACCACTGCGGGTGTAATAATCACTTTACGTACATCTTCCAGTTCCGGCAATTCGAACATCAGGTCCATCATGAATTCTTCCATTACAGACCGCAGTGAACGTGCTCCCGATTGCCGGGTTATGGCTAGTTCGATTATAACATCCAGGGCGGTATTCTGGAATGCCAGTTCAATTCCTTCTATTTTAAACAGTTTTTGGTACTGTTTTACAAGGGCGTTCTTTGGTTCGGTTAAAACTCTGAATAATGCAGCGTGATCCAATTCTTCCAATCCAGCCACCACCGGCAGCCGACCGACAAGTTCAGGGATGAATCCGAACTGGATTAGATCGCTGGGAATAATTTTCGATAGCAGTGGACCGGGGCTTTTCTTTGATGGTTTTTTCTTTTTCGCTTTGAATCCGATCTCACTGATACCTTTCCGTCTGTCCAGGATTTCGTTCAAACCATCGAACGAACCACCACATATAAACAGTATATTTTTTGTATCAACCGGGATCAAACGCTGTTCGGGGTGTTTCCGTCCTCCCTGGGGCGGCACATTGGCGATTGTACCTTCAAGTATTTTAAGGAGAGCCTGTTGCACGCCTTCACCGGATACATCACGGGTGATTGAAGCCGAGGAAGCCTTACGGCCGATTTTATCCAATTCATCGATGTACACAATACCCTGTTCCGCGGCGGAAACATTGTAATTTGCCACCTGCAGCAGACGCACCAGAATATTTTCAACATCCTCGCCCACATAGCCTGCCTCAGTCAAAGTAGTTGCGTCTGTTAAAGCAAACGGGACTGACAGGAACCTGGCTAAAGTCTGGGCCAATAGAGTCTTACCGGTGCCGGTAGGACCAATCAATAAAATATTACTTTTCTCAATCTCGACTTCTTCTTCCACATCCCGATAGAGGATCCGCTTATAGTGATTATAAACCGCCACGGAAACGGTCCGTTTGGCAACTTCCTGTCCAATAACATAGCGATCTAAAAAGGTCTTTATCTCTGATGGTTTATGGAGTACAAATTCGGACAATTCGGTTAAATCTTCAGCCGGTTCCGGCGGAATATCAACCGGAATAGATTTATATTTTTTATTCACTTTTTCCTCGGGGCAAGGATAGTGTCAATCAAACCATAATTTTTAGCATCTTCAACACTCATAAAAAAATTGCGATCCGAATCTTTTTCCACACGGCGCAGTGATTGGTTGGTACAGCGAGCCAGAATTTTATTGAGGCTCTTTTTCAACCGGTCAATTTCATCAGCCTGGATCAGAATATCACTGGCCTGACCTTCTACACCACCCATAGGTTGATGAATCATGATTCGGGTATTAGGCAACGCTGAACGTTTACCAGGTTCTCCGCCGGCTAAAAGAATGGCTCCCATGCTGGAAGCTTGCCCCATGCAGATTGTAGCCACATCGGATTTTATATATTGCATTGTATCATAAATTCCCAACCCGGCCGTTACTACTCCTCCGGGACAATTTATATAAAGATAAATATCCTTTTCCGAGTTTTCAGCATCGAGAAACAACAGTTGTGCAATTATCAAAGATGCCACCGTATCATCGATGGGAGTGCCGAGAAAGACTATCCGTTCTTTCAGCAGGCGCGAATAAATATCGTAGGCTCGCTCCATCCGGCCGGATTGTTCAACAACCATGGGGACTAATTGAGCAATTTTATTGTGATCCATTGATTTACTCCTTGGCAGCCTGCTCGCGCAAGTCCTTCGTTTTAACTTTCACTTCTTTAATCTTGGCAAATCCTTTCAAATAATCCAGAATCAATTTTTCAACCAGATCTTCATTCAACTTATGACGATTACTGGGTTTTTTATAATATTTACGAATTTCTTTCTCACTATCCGGCGTACGATCAACCAGACGCTGGATTTCCGTATCAATCTCGGCTTCCGATACTTTAAAGTCCTGCTTTTTTACCACGGCATTGTGAATCAAATACCATTTTAGATTATGTTCGGCCAATGAACGATAAGCTTCACGAATCTGAGCTTCATCCAAATCACCGGATTTACCGTTTTTAGCATCTTCAATTACTCGATCTAAATAAGCGTCCACCATTGAAGGTGGGTATTCCGGATTAACCAATTCAATCATGGCATCGGAAAGTGAACGGTTAAACGTTTCTTCGGAACGACGCTCCAGATTTTCATCGATACGCACTTTGATTCGCCGGCGCCAATCCTGCTCATCTTTGGCTTCCGGTTCTACTTGTTTTATAAAATCAGCAGTAATTTCCGCCGGGACTCGTTGCTCGACATTGATGACATTTACTTGGTAAGTATTAACCGTCTGCCCCTCACTATCAGGAATATTTATCCGGGCTGTTTCACCGGGTTTCAGCCCGATTAATTTTGCCTCGACAGCATCTTTAAAAACACCCTCACCGATTTTGATATAACGTGATTCGAATTTTTCACCAATGATCGGTACACCAGAGGTGTCTATTTTTTGCAGATCAGCAATTAGATAATCACCTGCTTTAGCTCCATCCTCAATTGTTAATACCTCGGAAAATCGATCCCGCATATCCTTGACCGCATCCTCAATATCCTGCTCATCAGATAGATAAACGGTTTTCTGAACTTTTAAGCTATTCTTTTTTAATTCAGGTAGTTCAATCTGGGGTTCGACCTCGAAGGTTGTATTAAAAGATAAAGGTTCCCCACGCTTAAAATCAATTTCATCGACTTTAGCCTGATTGATCGGTGTGATTTCTTTTTCACGTAAAGCCTGTAGATAATACTTCTGTATTACCTCGTCCACAAATTGAGTATCAATTGCTGTTTGATACTGCTGCAGGATTATTTTTTTGGGTACTTTCCCCGGCCGGAAACCGGGCATCTTAATACTTTTAATAATTTGTTTCTCGGTCTTGACATAATCCGGGACAAGCTCTTCCCAGGTAAGTTTGATATTCATTTCCCGGGTAAATGAATTTGGAGAAGTAAGTTCAATTTCCACTATTTTTCCTTTAAAATTGACGCCGAATTTAGCATTGTAAATTACAAATCATCAGGATTAGTTACACCCTCCACTACTATCAGCGCTCGCTTCTTCAAATGAATCGTAGCGACCTGGTGTACCACGGCGGTACGTAGTTCGCACTATCATTTTTCCATGCATGGTGGAGCACCCCGGCTTCAGCCTACTACGCTCCGATGAATCGGAGCTACGAAGGCCAGGCAGCCGTGGCTTTTTGCATAGGCGGGCAAACCAAAAGATTCCCCACGATCTAACTTCATAAAAATATCATTTTCAATCTGGTTTATTTCACTACTCCAAAATCATTCAACAGCAAGCTGCCCCGGTACAACAGGTACATCCCCACCATCTGGATCACATGATAAATATCGTTGTGATTAAAATGTTTGTGAAGCGTAAAACCGCTCATCTGCACGCCAGCGGCGGCAAAACTCACCAGGATGCCGGCGATTATCCAACCGCTGCCGGATGTGGAATTCGCAAAATAACTGTACAACATAACCAGCAGAACAAAAATCATGGCCGGGGCATAGAACCGAATTACATTTATAAACCGAGGGTCGCGCCAGATTATTAATAAATATCCAACTAATAGAATGATCGGAATCCAACGCAGCAGCCGGATTGTATCAAAGGGAAAGACGTGATAAAGGGCTGACATCAACAGGAAGAAAGAAGCAAAACCGATGGAAACGGTTGTTAGCTTCCAGATCAAATCCTTGACTCCCGGGCTGAGGTGGGGTCCGATCCCGTGACTGACAGCCCCCAACAGGGCGCCCAGAGCCAGCATCCAGAAGGCTCGGGAAAAATGCCAGTGAATATTCATTAACCGTTCCCAGTACCAGGCACTCAGCTCCCAGGCAAACCAGGCCGTCATCCCGGCCAGGATCAAATCGGTTATTACGGTCATTGGTTCATAAATCAACTGTTTTCCCATATTTAATCCCTCCATTTCAAACCTGATCAATTACCGCTTCGCCCCGCTTAACCGGGCGCATCAGAACATAGGCTATCAGCACAGTAATGGCGCCATAAATAAAGGCAACGGCATAATTGTTAGCAAACATCTGAATTATTAAACCCGCCAGCAAGGGACCCATAATAGCTGATAACTGTGAGGCCAGATAATATAGACCGGTGTAAATCCCCAAATGACCCTTTGGGGCCATATCTAGAACCATCGGTAAGGAATTGACCAGGATCAGGGACCAGGCAATACCACACAACGGTAATACAATCTTGGTCTCTAATACTGAGTTAAGTGTAAAGCTATAGGCCAACAGAGCCGCAAAAAATAGAATACCGAAATTGATCGTCCGTTTTCGTCCCAGCTTGGCACCGATATATCCGCTTAACGGTGAGAATACTACAATCGGTATAGAAAAATATGCTAATAACATGGTAGCAGAACCGATATCTACACCAAGTCTGTTAACCGCGAAGGATGTGAAGAACACTTCTAAAGCACCATAACCCAGAAACCAGAAAAAGATTGCCCCTAATAAAAACAGAGCCGATTTATCTCGATCACGTATTACTGCTTTTAAACTTTTAATCAGCGCCGGTTCTTCATCGGCGGCATAAGCTTTATCCGGGGCTGGTTCTCGAATGAAAAAGATAACGATACCACAGCCAAACAGCATGGTGGCACCGCCAAAGTAAAACGGTGCATTTATCGACACCTTGAACAGTGCGCCACCGATTAAAAAGGCCAGTACGGCGCCAACTCCACCCATCAGGTTGATAATGCCGTTAGCCTGGGAACGTTTGGGTGAAGGTGTTATATCACCCATCAGCGAGACTACCGGAGTCCGGAACATATCCATGGCGAATAGGGTCAAGGCAATTGAGGCCATGAAAAAAACCAGGGAATTGCCAACGAAAATCGGGATGGCTACAAAACCAATCAAAGCCAGGGGGGCACCAATGATGATAAATGGTTTGCGCCGACCGATCCTGGTCCATAATCGATCTGACATAGCCCCAATGAAAGGCAGGATAAATAAGGCGGCTATATTATCCAGGGTCATAATAAAACCGGTCAAGCCCACCGACAGGCCAAACCCGGGTACACCGGCAGTTGCACTGTAATCGGACCGGCCGGCCTGCAGGAAAATCGGTACGTCGGCATTATAGATACCCCATAACAGGGTTACACCCATGAAACCAAAACCCAGTAATAATATGCGCCAGTAATTGAATTTCATTTTTATTCTCCCTTTCACCCGCGGAGCCACAACAGAGCTACATTCCCATGATATGTCCGACCAAGTTTACTACATCAAGGACATTAAGCGTATTATCATTATTGAAGTCGGCAACGCCAGCTTCACACTGGTCCGGCTGGTGGTTTTCAAGTATATATTCCACTATCAGCAGAATATCAAATATATCTATTGCATCATCATTGTTGACATCGCCGCTGATCCAGTCAGTGCAGGGATCGATATCCGGTACCATTGCTGGTACTTTCATAGCAATACAGTGAATCGCCCCATTAGCCGTAATGATACTGTTACAATCAAAACCGATAGCTTCGTACCCGGGTAGCAATTGTTCATATTGAGCCAGGATCGCATTATCAGTTGTAAATCCATAAACAGGAACGAATACTTTTTTATTCACAATCAGGGAATTGATATAGGTATAGGTTATTCCGCCAGTATAGGTTGGCATCAGCATGCGTTCCACATTAAAGGGTCGCCCAGCGCCATTCGTTTCTATTGCCAGTTGTGCAGCCACCTGATTGCAAATATTGTAATTATCCCCCGATCCAGAGGATGGTGAAGCATATTCACCAACAATAACCGTAGTATCATTCAACAGCTTCACGAACATATCTATATGACCGGTCCCATCATTCTGTAAATGGGGTGTGAGAATCACCTTGTGAACACCGAAATAATCCAACATATACTGTTCTAACAGAGTAACTGTCAAATCGGGATCGAAACCTTGATTAGGATCGAAAATAATATCAGAAATTAAGGCCGCTCCTTTTCCATCGAGTAGTAAGTTGCCCCCAGCCTCAACCAGAGCAGTACCATAATAGGGAATTCCCCAGAGATTAGCTAATTGCTCGGGGTAGGCATCGTCCTCTATCCGTGGACGGTTATATACCATGTCAATGATACTGCGGGAACCATCCGGTTCAAATATCCACCAGGGACCATAATCGCGGATCCAGACTGAATTATGGACGATCTGCTGGAAAACCACCTGGTCCATATTCACACCATAAATCATCAGTTGTGTGTTCACATAATTCTGTTCATTCTGATCATCCACCACAACCCAGGCCGTATCATCTTCCGCAGTCTCTTTGATCAACTGTTTCAAAAGGGTCGGGAAGCTGTCCCAGGCAAAGATCACCCCATCCAAGGAATCGAACTCAGCCGGCGCGAAGACAACACTATCAGGCGGATCAGTAACGGTACGGTTGATTCCGATTTCATTGAGACGTGTACGTTCCTCCTCAGTAAGTCCGTGGGGCAGAGAATTTTGCCCAGACAATGGAGCCCAACTGGATAACAGACCCATTAATGCCAGCAGGTAGCTGTATTTATGAGTTCCCCTGTATGTCAATTTCATATTCAGATTAATATCTACTCATTCCGATTTATGCAGACTGCGGTATTTGCTACGAATTTCTTGAACACGGTCAAAGAACTCCGGTGGTACCATGATTCCCCTGATCCGTGGGTAAGCCTGTTCCACTAATTCCTTCCAAAGCTTCAGATGTTCATCAGAAACATGATGTACGGTCAAACCATGTTCTTCCATTACTTGAATAGAAATTAATTCCAATGCCCGTGCTTCCTCTTTAATTGTTTCCCCGAAATTTATAGCCAGTCGTTTAAGAATAATTTGATCCTGTGGTAATACCTCGTCCCAGATATCACGGCGTATTACGGTAGCACCCACCAAAGGCGCCCACTGCATGTCACACATATGCGGCGCAAGCGCAAACCACTGCTTCCCCAAGGCTACCAGTGGGGTAGTATCAAAAGCATTGATCAAGCCGGTCTGCAGACCCATCATAACATCGGTCGATGCCAGTGGCACCGGGTGATAGCCTAAATCAAGCCAGATGGAAGGGTCCCCGGATTCATTCGCCCAGAAGAACAGTTTCATCGGCTTAAGTTCATCGGGATGAGTCATGGGGCTTTGAGTAAAGAAATGCACCCAGCCGGCATCCCCCCAATTGAGAATAATATAACCTTTTTCGTAAAAACGCTGTTTCAGTTCATCGGCCAATTGATCGCGGACATAATCGAATTCTTCGTAAGAATCATAAAACAGCGGAATATGTGACAGGGCTGTGATCGAAGAATCAATTATACTCATTCCAACCGATGAAATCATAGCTGCTTGAAATTGCCCGACCCGCATTTTCCGTACAATATTCGATTCGTCACCTACAATTCCACCGGCATAAATAATTAATTTCAAACGGCCGTCAGTCTCTTGTTCCAATTGCTGACTCAGCTCCTGCAGCGCCCGATCCCAGCAGGTACCTTTTGGCACTGACGTGGCCAGTTTAATGCGGATTGGCTGGGCAGTAGCAGCAATAATTGATAGGCTTAAAACCCCTGCAAATAATAAGACCTTAATTATTACAGCTCGTTCTCTGTGCATCTTCGATAATCCGTAATAATTCATGTGAGTTGGTCAATACCAATATAATTGTTGGGTCGGGATTTGTATGATAATACCTGATGGTACCTTTAGCGTCACAGTCGTATCATTTTCTGCTATAATCACACCGAGGTATTCCACATCATCGGTGGTAATGATCTCTACCAATTCACCGGGATCGGTCTGATCATTATCCGCCCATAGGATGACACCGGATACAAAAAATATGAGAAAAATCAATTGTTTCATGATAGTCTCCAAATTCCACGCAGAATAGAACTGCTGGAAACTAACACCGATAAATTGAATCAACAAAAAAAAATAAATGTATCTAACTAGAATTCCAGTATGAATCCACCGACTGGGAAAGTTTTGAATTGTAACACATCCTGGGTCGTACCATCGGGATTGTATTGAATATCCCAAACATTATCCACATTAAAGACATTCATAATATTAATAAATGCTGTCAAACTGCCCTTTTTCAGGAAATGGCGCTGCATAATCATGATATCGAAACGGTTGTAGGCTTTTAGGCGATCGGTGTTGTATTCCTGCCCTGCTGCAGGGTACCATTCCCGAATCTGATGATCATAAGTTTTCGGTGTAAATGGTTTGCCACCTACATAACGGTAGCGCACACCAAGTTCCCATTCATCAGATGGTGCAAATGGAATCCAGGCGACAGCCGACCACCATTTCCTGTTTTTTAATTCCCGGAACCAGATCTTTTTATGAAATTCGATTTTATAACCACCGGATAGGGTCAGCACATTACGAAAGTCATAGGACCAGTTATAATATTTCTTCTGATCAGAATAGCGGGGATCTCGGCCTTTGGCAATATAGTTCGAGTAACTGAAGGTACCCCAAAATCGTTCGGCCAGCTTCTTCTGCAAGAGGACTTCAATTCCCTGAGAATAGCCTTCACCGGCACTGATCATTTCACGGGAGTCATCTAACTCGTCCATTGTTGTATCGGAAATAAAGATCGGCAAATCAGCATAATTTTTACGGTAGATTTCCATTACACCGCGTATATCATTTGCGAATAAATGCTCCAAGCCAAGAACATATTGCGTTGTGTGCTTATTCTTTAGCGACTTCCCGGATTCATCAAGAGTCAAAAGTAAATAGCTCGGCATCTGGTAATGTTTCCCATAAGCAGCATTTAAGGAAGTTTTTTCGGTCAATTTATATGCTAATCCGAGGCGCGGTTCCAGTGCCTGATCATTATTATATTCACTCCCAAAATAATGCAAACCGGCATTAATTATGAGCCGTAACAGGGGTTGCCACTTTATCTGGGTATATAACTGGTAAGTATTAAAGGCATTATCCAGATATAATTCCCAGGTTTTAAAAGTATCCACGGCTGCTACCTGGAAGGCACGGACCGTATTATCATCGTGGTAATAAGCCCAAACATATTCCGATTCCATAACCGCCGAATCAGCCTGCTCAATTATCGGAAATATCTGATTATAAAAAGTATCAGTATCGGTAATATTTAAAGGAGTATCGGGATCAGTCGGTAATGAATACGTGTAGGCGTAACGGTAGCCCTCCTCGGCTCTATTCTGATACTGCAATTGCATTCTTTTTATCTGGAATCCGGTTCGAATTTCCAGGCGCGAATTGCGCCGATATACTAAATCTCCTTTTAGAGCCAAACCGGTTTCAAAATCATCTTTGTAATAATAGCTATCCTTATTCAAATCAAAATCAAAGCGAAATACATCGTAATTCCACCAGGCACCTGTGCGGTAGAGGGTCAGACGCGAATATATATCTTTATTCCACAGGCTTTTTAATGAAAGTCCCACAGCATATTCATAACCCTTTACATCCACATTTTCCGCGCCCCGGCTTTGTGGAGAAGGTTCGCCACTGATGGAAATTTCATCGTTCCCATAGATAGCATTCACAATCAGTTGCTGCTTTTTATTTAAATCATAAACTAATTTACCCTGGGTACTCCAATAATGTGGTACCGCCACCATGCCAAAACTCTTAATGACCCAGTCCAGATAACTGAGCTTATACGAAGCCAGAAAGGAACCACGCCCTTTAGCGATTGGCCCCTCAGCATTAAATCCTATACCCGACATATTCATATCGAGATCCAGGTTATATTCCTCCCGGCTGCCTTCCCGTAATCGAATATCCATTACTGAAGAAACCTTCCCGCCATACTTCGCCGGAAATGCTCCGGCGATTAAATCCACCTGGTCAACAAATTCGGTATTGATCATATTTACCGGTCCTCCGCCCGCCCCCTGGTAGCCGAAATGATTTGGGTTGGGAATCTCAATATGATCCATGATAAATAAATTTTCGCCCGGTGCACCACCACGCACAATGATTTCATTATCCTGATCAGCCGCCGATACAACAGCCGGTAAAGTTTGCATCATACGCTGGATATCATAAACACCACCCGGATCAGTGCGGATTTCTTCATAGTCAACCGTTCGACTGCTTGTGATAACATCCGGTTCTTTTTTAAAGTAACTGCGGCTGACCTCGATTGACTGCATTTGTAAAACTGCCAAAGGTAAATCAAAAGTCAAAATAGTCTGTCGTCCTGCTATCACGTGAACATTCAACTTAACGTCAGGTTCATAGCCCATCATCATTGCTTTGATATGGTAACTGCCCACCGGTACGTTCGGTATGCTAAAGCGACCCTCGGTATCAGTTGCCGCCCCGTAATCAGTACCAATAATAACTAAATTAGCGCCGATTAACGGGTGCAAAGTCGATTGATCCTGTACTACACCGGTGATTCTTCCAGTCTGGGTGGCGTGAGTCAATCTTGCTAAAACAATGATGATACTTATTAGAATTTTCATATTCATTACTAAACAATCCTTACCGATTAATTAATGCTTCAATATGCTGTATGTAACTCTGAAAGGCCTTTCGCCCTTTTTCTGTGATCGAATATGTTGATAGTGGTTTGCGCTTTATAAATTGTTTTTCTACCGCTAAATAGTTAGCCTGCTCCAGCTTTCTTAAATGCACACTCAAGTTACCATCACTGGCATTTACCCTATTTTTTATACAGGTGAAGGTAGCCGCAGATCTAGAAACCAATAATGCAATGATGGACAAGCGAATCCGTGAATGGATCAGATCATCAATTGCCTGATAATCATATTGACTCATGCAATCAGACTCTTTTTCTTTTCCTGTACTAATAAAACTATTCCCGGTATAAACTGAAGCGCTATCATTAATACTACCCAAATAAGGACACTTTGAATTACAGATGAATAAAAAATCAAGATGGTTCCTATCCACCAGCCTATTCCGAGTAACTTCACCCAACCGGAATTCATAATGGTACCGGTAACAATATAGCCAATAGCAAGTAATACGGCTATCACACCTGAACCGGCACCTCTGCTAACGGCGCCGCTTATTTCTCCAAAAACACCCATTATCATCATGGATATAAGTATAGTTAACCACAATCGGCTTAGGATATTCCCGCTGAAAGTACTATCATGATTCTTCTTTTTACTTTTTATATATAATCTGAGTTCGAAGGCCCAACCCAAACTAATACCAATACCCCAAATCAATGCTTCGCTAATTATTGATTCATGGGACTTACTATAATAAGTAAAGAGTAAACAAATGATAACAATCCCGCCCCAAACGACCAGATTAATCCCGATGTTGGTAACTCTCTGTCGGGATTCCTGCATGATTTGTTTAATAATTGCCAGATCTTCTTGAATTTTAACTTTGTCCATCAGAACCTCAATATAATACTTTATTTTACAAAGTACTTTATATATTATTCAATAAAAACCCCACTATATCAGTGGGGTCAAATGGCATACGTCTAGAAGATCGTATTATTGACGCAACCGGTAGCAAGCCCCTTCCATCGCGCCTAAAAATTTATCCACTTGATGGTTGGTGTGGAACAATTCGTCAATTTTCTCGAAAGTATCGACTGGGTACAACTCCTCATCGTATTCTCGTAAAAAATTGGCTTCCAGTTTTACGATTAGATCTCGCAATACCTGTTTGGGTAAATCTTTATGACGAAGATAATTAATCATCAGATTCAAAGTACCTTCACTAGACAGGTGAAACAGGGTGATTAATCCGACATCTGCCAGAACTTTGAAGGTCAGGGTTCCGTGATCTTTTCCACGGCCCCAAGATATTTCGTCAGCTTCTTTCTCACTGAACTCAATCATTCGCATGCCAATCTTACATACCTCGCGATTACATTTACTGCGCATATCTTCAACAAAATTTTCTTTGTCCCACTTTGGCATGATATCTTTCCTAGCCCAAATATTAATTGAAACGTTAAATCAACCACCTGAAATTACATTTCTTATATTTCATTTGAAAGATTCTAGGTCAAGAAAATCCGATATACCAAATCTGACTTTCAATTACGTTCTATCAAACAACGAATTGATAGAAATTTCAAATATTGCCTATTATTGGGGTTTATTCCTGTCGGACCAAAAAATCAATGGTTACCCGGATTCAATATTTTTTTTCAATTCATGTCTGAATTCAAGGACAGCGCGCACATAATTTGTGGAATGATTATAGGCATAGATGGATTTCCAATTGCGGGAACCTTTGGAAAAATCAGTACTTCCACGGGCATATTTATGTTTAATCAGATAATTAGCTACACTTTCCAGGGCATCTTCCCAGGTATAAGGATCAACCCTGCCATCACCATTGTGATCTTTGCCATAAGTATTTAAACTGGATGGAATGAATTGAGCATAACCTATCGCACCGGCATAAGAACCCCGAACAGTGCCTGGATCAATATCATTTTTTGTACAATAGTCCAGAAACTGTACCAGTTCCAGTTCGGCCCATTTCCGTTTGCGGGGCACTTCGTGGGCTATTGTATGGAAAACATCAACTACTCGGTAATCGGCATGGGAGACACCATACATGGATTCGACACCGATAATCGCCAATATCAAGTATTCATCAACACTATAATCCGCACTTATCCGATGAATCAGGTCATGATGTCTTTCATGAAAATTTTTCCCAGCCTGAATGCGTCCCTTGGTGATGAAAATCTTACGATATTTATTATAAGATAACTTTTCCGCAGGGTGATTCCAGCGGTGAGTGACTTCATTGATAACCTTTGGCGATGTATTAAATAAACTTTCGATGAGCGAATTGAAATCGAAACCGGCCTGTTCCAATTGATTGAATACTCGCATATACATTTTACGAGCCTCAACACTTTTTGTCAGTGAATATACAACCCGTAGTGAATTATCACTAAGTTCTCCCAAATCTTCTATCTCAGAACCGCCTGGATTTGCAATAATCCCTGCGCTGTGGATTATTATACCTATCAGTAAGCTGTATTTTAATCTCTTCAAAATACCGTCCTTATCTCACATCTATCCATTATAGAATCGACCCGGAATTGTTACTGTCCACAAGTATTTAATGTGTCAACGTGTACAACCTGATAATGTTATTTACAAAGATAGTACCAAACTTTTTAATTAATTTTTCTTTGTTTAGACACATCAGTCCGGATTCTTTACATGCTAAATATGCACCAATCGAGAATTTCTTTCCGTGACCGGCCTAACAAAGATCACAGGATTGCTGTCCCGGATGTTGTAGATCACAATAGGGTTGCGGGTATTAAGGATATATGAATCAACGGTGGGCTGCATCAATCGAGCACTTGTAAATGATACTGTAATAAATGGTCAAATATTTTCCAGAGTAAGTACTAATAAAGCGGTAAATTCCAACGCATTTCCATGCGGCTTTCACACATTTCGACAAAAATAAGTGCTGATATTTTCATATTAAAGACGTCATCGACGCCATGATAACATTCAGGTAGTGCAAAATTGTTATTTACTTACAAAACAGCCT
>JABMQW010000112.1 GCA_013203115.1 Fidelibacterota bacterium | reverse complement strand
TTGCATGATTACCTTTAGTGACAAACAGCTAAAAACACCTCAGATGCAGCGTCCGGTCTATATGGTTACCGGCGGCATGTCCAAATTCGGACGAGCCTTTCCGGATATGCGAACGGAAGAGCTGGTGATCGATGCCTTTACAGAGGCGGCGGAATTCATAAACATGACACCGGCAGAGCTGAAGAAATATATTCACTCCTGCTATTATGGACATTTTGCCGATCATTTTGGCGACCAGCTTTTAGGTGAAGCGGTGATCCACGACCGGCTGGGACTCGATCCGCTGGGAAATATCGGTATTAAAACAGGTGGCGCTACCGGTGGTTCCACTCTCTGGGAAGCCTTCAAAACCGTAGCATCAGGATATTCCGATTGTGTATTGGCCATGGGCTGGGAACGGATGGACGAAGTACCCACCGACGAGGGCAATCACCTGATATCCTGTGCGGCTGATAAGGATTGGGAAACACCTTTGGGACATATTTACACCGGCTATTATGCGGTGATGGCTCAAAAATATTGGCAGGTTTTCGGTAAGGAGGAGGATTCATTTCGTAATACCATGGCTGAGATTGCGGTTAAAAATCGCGGCTATGCCCGGATGAATCCCCATGCTCAAGGTCCAATGGACATCACAGTTGAGGATGTGTTGAAATCACCGATTGTGGCCTACCCCCTGCGGGCGTTAGACTGCTGCCTGATGAGCGTCGGCGCCGCCTGTGCCATCCTTTGCGATGAGAAAACGGCTTATGAACTGACTGACAATCCCCTGCTGGTCTACGTTTCTGCCGGCAGCCACACACTACGAGTCGCCGACCGCCGCGATATGGAAATTCCTTTGCTGCCGAACGAAACCCCTGATCAGTACAAAGATCTGGGCAAACGGTTTCCCGGTGGCGACCGTTATCCCGGGTTCACCGGATTTCTGGCGGCGCGAATGGCCGCCTACTACGCCTATGGCATGGCCGGTATCGTTGATCCTAATATTGATTTTGACCTGGTGGAACTACACGATGCATTCACAATCAGCGATATCCAGTCTTATGAAGATATTGGAATCCGGCCCTACGGCGAAGGACGGACTTATGTAGAGTCGGGTGATTGCTATCATACCAATCCAGTGACCGGACAGCCCGGACAACTACCATCAAATCTATCTGGTGGGCTGATCGGCTGTATGCATGCCGTGGGGGCTACCGGTATCATGCAGGTGGTTGAGATCAGCCAGCATATCTGGGATCGCTGGGCGGAAATGCACGGCAACCAGCGCAAGTGGGACCGCTTTGGTCGTCAAAAACCGGCTGACTGGACTGACCTGCAGGTCAAAGGAGCCAAACGGGGACTGGCCATCAGTCACGCCGGAGTAGGCTCCCATGTGACAGCTACGATCCTGGTTCACCCTGATCATCAATTGGAAAGGAGCGGACAATGAGTCGAAATACAGTACGCGGAACAGTAAAAGTTGCTGATGGTCGTTATAAACCGAATGGCCCTTTCAGTGTGATTTATCCCAATACAGCGATTCGTAATGAAGAGGGTGTGTTGCTGGGTGTTACTAATCCACGCGATATGACCTACATCCACAGTTACGGTGGAGAAGCCCCCTTCTTTGAAGGACTCGGCCAGGGTAAGCTCCTGGGCACCCGCTGTGACAATTCCGATTGCGCGGCCCAGGGATCGGTTTTTGTACCATTCCGGATCCATTGTCCCGATTGCCTGAAAAAAAATACGATTGTGGATATAACTGAGATTGCCAAGACCACCGCTCACGTCCATACATTTATGATCACCGAACGGACCGGGGCATTCAATACTCTGCCGAAACCGATTCGTTTTGTAAATGTGGAATTCGAAGGCATCTGCACCATTCTGATGGGCAGCCTGGCGGTAGGTGAACCGAAGATTGGAATGAAAGTTGTCCCAATCTTCCGCACTAACGACCCGACTTACACGATCCTGGACCTGTTCTGGGTTCCGGTCGGCACCGATGAAGCGGAATTACCGGAAGGATTTACTTTCGGGTAATTAAAATATAAAGGATGTCATCCGCCAGCTGGCGGATGGCATCCATCATTATCTCAGAAAAGCTTTAGACTTAATAAGTGTTAAGTCCGACTATTGATATAATTATTTATCGCTTTCCCAAATTCGGCTGGTTTAAATCCAAAGGGACCCAATCCACCAGCATATTCGACACGACCATCGATACTAATTAAATACAAGCGGGTCGGCAAGGCGGCATAGGCTTCATTTACCCGGTCATCAATTTCATCCACATATGTTTTAATGCCATATTCCAAGGCCTGCTCACAGTCACACGCAACTGCCCGGCGTTCCTCAATAGTAGTGGGATCAGTGATATTGGTAACTGCTTTGGGACTGTAAAACTTTATCAATAATTTGGGCAGACCTTTTCCTAACCACCAGCCATCTACCGGATGGGCTTCCCGGATATAGATTTTTATGAATTTCACTTGATCGCTAAATTTCCGGTACAAATCATGGAGACTTCCAGTCCCCTTCACATAGGGCGGTCAGGTGAAACTGCCGAAAACCAGAGCCACCGGTTTTTGTCCTATGAAATCAGACAAGCGAATAGGATTTTCACCGGTGACATCATACAGTTCGAAGTCCGGTGCTACAGCGCCCGGTTTGGGAGCAAGAGCATCATGCTGTTTCTGCCAGACATGTATCTGCTTTAAATTTTGTCGAGTACTGGTCATTATAGCTCAACAGAAATTAAATTATAACCTCGGTATTTTTACGAGTTATTTCAGGGACAAATTTCTTCGCACAGATGGGGACTGCTATTCGAACTATTGGACTACTCAGCTTTAATGAAAATACAAGTTATCTGTGTATTGCGGAAAATCTTTGCGATCCCACGCATTAAGTGTCGGCGTCCGCAGCAGCGCGAGTTAGACTACTACCAACTCAAATTTTTTTAAAATCTTTTAAGTTCATTTTTTGCTTTGCATGCCAAAGGGAATAATGATCTTGCATTGCTAACCAACTCTCAGGACTCCGTCCAAATACCTGGGAAAGATGCAATGCCATCTCTGGGGTAACATTGCTTTCGCCATTCAATAGTCGGTTAATTGTGGAAGGAGCCACATTCAAATTCCGGGCTACTTTTCTGGAACTTAAGCCAAACGGTTCCAGGTACATTGCTCTGATGAATTCACCAGGATGGGGTGGATCATGCATACTCATTAATGATAGTCCTCATAATTTACAATATGAGCGTTTCTGTCTTCAAATTTGAAGGTCATACACTAATTGCCACTTATTGATATCGACCAGATCCTTTTCTGACTTTGTCAGGCGGCCTCAACTTGGGATATTATGCTAAAACGCCTTACAAGCCTTGCAAATGCATTAACCTTTGGTTTCTTAACATAGATGATTACATGGCCATTCTCTCGCAAACGGTTTATAACGTCATCTGCAGAAAACACACCGCAATCTTTATAGATTCTGGCTGTAGACGTCGGAAGTGAAAGGTCGTTTAAAAGATACAATCCCGTTGACCCCAAAACGCGACTTATTTCTCGTAATGCTTCATCCCAATCAGGTATGTGATGCAAAACATCAACAGCTAAAACTAAATCAAATTCATTATCTCCAAATGGAAGTTTTGTAGC
>JABMQW010000111.1 GCA_013203115.1 Fidelibacterota bacterium | reverse complement strand
GGCGGTTATGGGTTCAGTGAGGAATATCCCATGGCAGCGCCTTACCGCGATACTCGTATAGATCGGATTTGGGAAGGCACCAATGAGATCAATCGTCAGATCATTACCGGCTATATGATGAAAAAAGCCCTGATGGAAGAATTACCAATCCGGGATTACAACACTCTGATCGAAGCCTTCCTAGCCGGACAAGATGACCTCATCATTGAAGGTGTTTTTGCTGATGAGATCAAGGCAATTGAAGCCGGCAAACGGCTGGCGGCTGATTTATTTAATGAAGCTTTGTGCGAATTCGGGCAGGATTTAAAACATCAGCAGCAATTGATGGAAATTCTGGCCAATATGTTCACCCTGCTTTACACGGCCGATAGTACTATCACGCGGGTGCAACAAGTAATGGAATCCGACGGCAGCAACAATACTCTAATTGACATCGCAAGAGTCCATTCCGCTGAAGTAAGTATCCAATTAATGAACATGGCGCTGGCCGGGTGGAACGGAGTTTATCGAGGGCATTTACCACCTAATGTAGTTGATAAACTGCGCATCTTTCAAAAATGTATGCTGCCCAAGACTGATATTCTAGGTCTCAAGCGGCAGATTACCGAAGCAATTTACACCCAACAAAAATATCCATTTTAGGAGGAAATCATGAGTAGGAAATCTGTAATAGTTGATGCGGTGCGTTCACCCATTGGAGTTAGGAATGGTGATTTGATCGGTATGCGTGCCGATGATGTTTCCGCCCAGGTAATAAAAGCACTGTTAGCGCGTAATCCCAATTTTAAACCGGAAATGGTCGAAGACCTGAGCCTCGGTTGTGCTTTTCCGGAAGGACCACAGGGCATGATAATGGGCCGCTCGGTGGGAATTCTGGCCGGTTTACCTTCGGTGCCAGGAAAAGTCACCAACCGTTTCTGTGGCTCCTCCATGGATACGGTGCATCAGTTAAGCACTTCCATTCTGGCCGGTGATATTAATTGCGGTATCGCGGTTGGTGTCGAAGACATGTTCTCGGTACCAATGGGCGGATTCAGTCCCGATTTTCACTCAGAACTGGCTGAGCAGGAATTTTATATCGGCATGGGTGAAACGGCCGAAAACCTGGCCAACGATCTGGATATCAGCCGGGATGACCAGGAAGTATTTGCCATCGCCTCCCACGAGAAAGCTCTAAAAGCCCAGGCGGCTGGTAATTTCAATAATGAAATTGTTCCCATCGATGTCTACGGTGAAAAAACTGTCGAAAAGGATGAAGGCCCCCGGGAACCGGATATTGAGAAAATCAAATCGCTGCGACCAGCATTCCTGGAAAAAGGTACGATCACCGCCGCTACCAGTAGTCCGATCACCTTCGGTGCCGCCGCAATTCTCATTACCAGCAAAGAATTCGCTAAAGCTAACAATCTGCAAATCCGGGCTGAAATTGTCAGCCGCGCCGTAGCAGCAGTAGATTGGACAAGGATGGGCATGGGTCCCCTGCCGGCGACTAACAAAGCACTAACTAAGGCCGGATTGACGATTGATGATATCGAAACCATCGAACTGAACGAAGCCTTCGCGGCCCAATCCCTCTATGTGATTCGTACCGGCGGCTGGGATATCAACAAGATTAATCTGAATGGCGGCGCTATCGCCCTGGGGCACCCTCTGGGTTGCTCCGGAGCGCGAATCCTGACGACCCTGATCAATGTCATGGAACAGCAGGACACCCATACGGGCCTCGCTACCATGTGCATCGGTTCCGGACAGGGCATTGCCACCATCATCAAGCGCTAAGGGGAGTGAAAAAAGTCATGTCAAATAAAATTGAAAAAGTAGCCGTGCTTGGCGCGGGAGTCATGGGCGCCCAGTTAGCCGGACATTTGGCCAATGCCGGTATCCCCTCGCTCCTGTTCGACATCAGCCAGGAACTGGCGGAAAAAGGCAGCGCGATTTTAACCAAGCTGAAACCGGCTCCGCTCTATAAACCGAAAAATTCCCAGTTGATCACACCTTGCAATTACGCTGATCATCTTGACCTGTTAAAGGATGTAGATTGGGTGTTAGAAGCGGTGGCCGAACGGCTGGATATCAAGGAAAAAGTCTTCGGCAATATTGCTCCCTATCTCAAGGATTCGGTCATCATCAGTTCAAATACTTCCGGGATTCCGCTGGCTGAACTGGTGAGCACCCTGCCGGAAAAATTCCGCAGCCGCTTCCTGATCACCCATTTCTTCAACCCGCCCCGTTACATGCGTCTGCTGGAACTGGTGAAGGGTGAAGAAACCGATCAGGAAGTCTATGATTTTATCGCCGATTTCGGCGAAAACGTCCTCGGTAAAGGTATTGTACACGCCAAGGATACACCCAATTTCATTGGTAACCGGATCGGTGTTTACGGAATGATGAAAACCATCCAGCAAGCCTTGGAAATGAATATGACAGTGGAAGAAGTGGACAAACT
>JABMQW010000110.1 GCA_013203115.1 Fidelibacterota bacterium | reverse complement strand
TCTTTCGGACACTTCAGCTAAAAAGTTAAGGTGTACTTTTAACATTTAGAGCTGGGGGTAATTTACGTGGTTTATTGATTTAATGCCCATATTTTGAGCGTATCTCATCAGTAAAGTTCATGATTGATTTTCTTATAGAAAAATGAATGGTGAATACAAATATCTATACAAAAAGGCATCTTTTTGTACTGGGTTTAGTTTTTATAAGGGACAACCAATCCCTGTAAGTTCATGGATACCTAGGGGAACCAAGGTCTGGATAACCGCGGATGTTGATATTTGAGTTACTTGTTAAAATAGGTGATGAATGGGCGCAGGTACTTTGTATCTTTTTAATTAATAAATTGCTAATCACAAAACCCTATACTGTTAGTCCGGAGTTCGGAAAAGTGTGCTATAACTGTGCTATTTTTTTGTCGTCTTATGTCGACTTGTGTCATGTTATCCATTGAATTGCGGTTGTGACAAGCGGTTTAAATGAGATACGCCCCAAAATAGTGTACTACATCAATATATCTGGTAAATTACTCCCAGCTCTAAATGTTAAAAGTACACCTTAACTTTTTAGCCGAAGTGTCCGAAAGATTAAAAATACTTACACTGTGCTGTTTTAATGTAAACGTTTACATTTTTTATTTGACTTCGGCATTAATAATAGGTATACTATTAATGTAAACGTTTACATAATTAGGGATAGTTGGGAAAAAATGGCTACCATTAAAGATGTCGCAAAATCTGCTGGTGTCTCAATTGCTACCGTGTCAAGAGTCTTGAATGGAAGTGCCAATGTAAAGCAAGCAACCCGGGATGCCATTCAGCGGACAATCCAAGAATTAAACTATATGCCTAATGCTTTAGCCCGGGGGTTACAAAAAAAGCAAAGTAAAACAATTGGTGTGTTGTTCCCTGATGCCACCAGTTATTATTTCGCTGAAATAATTCGTGGAATCAACACCTGTATACAGCAAGCTGGTTACCGGATTGTAGTCTCAAGCGCCCATGATGCGGCCGATGAAGCAAATGTCTTTCTTTCGTTATGGAAGAGCCAGCAGGTAAGCGGCATGATCGTTATGATGCCTTCGACCCATAATGCCACTATATTCAATTCCACCCAACGAAGTATCCCCCTCATATTGTTGAATACTGCTATTACCGATGGAGCTGATATCACCATAACAATTGATAATTATCAGGGCGCCAAGGAAATTACGAAACATCTGATCGAACATGGTCACCAGGCCATCGGTTTCATTCATGGAGCTCCTAATAATCATGATTCTGAAGAGCGTTATCGAGGATATCAGGACGCGCTTAATGAGGGCAATTTAACAAGGTCATCTCATTTGGAGTTCCATGGAAATTTCACTGAGAATTCCGGTTATCGCGCGGTAATCAGTTTGTTGAATCAATCGGAAAAACCTACCGCAATATTTGCCGCCAATGATGCCATGGCGATTGGTGCCGTTGAGGCTGCTCGGCAACTTTCCCTGCAGGTTCCCCAAGATATTGCAATCGTTGGTTTCGACGATATTTCCACTGCCAGATATATTAATCCGCCCTTAACCACGATGAATGTTCCGGTCTTGGAAATTGGTGAAATGGCCGGAAATCATTTAATCAGATTATTAGAAGACAACCGTCAGGTCGTAACCCGGGAAATTACCGTTCCGGTACATTTGGTGGTCCGTGAATCCTGTGGCTGCCCAAAAGAAAAATAACAATTAAGAATTGTTTGAAGTTCGTTAATCTAATGGGAATTAAACAATCCTAAATAAGGAGGACAAGATGAAAATCAACTGGATAAAAGTGATTATAGTATCGGTTGCCAGTTTATGTTTATTGGTACCTGCAATGGCTGCCAATGGACATGTCAACCCAGACTACATCCAGGTTGTATCAACAGAAAATGCGCTGATCATCGATGGTATTCTGGATGAAACTGATTGGGCGCGGCGCTTTGATTACCTGGTATTCAATGCTGGCTATCTAACCAGCGATGTGGAATATGCACCGTCCGGAGATGTTTTAGTTACGGGTGGCTACCCGGATACAACGACAACGCTGGTGAAATTCATGCATCATGGACTGGATCTTTATATTTCTTTAACTTCCGATGACCAGTCGGTTGGTAAATTCGGTAACAGTTGGGAAGGTGACGGTCTGTTCATGAAGATTCAGGATGCCGCCGGCACCGCCGTTGAATACAAACTGTATTTCAATTTGACTGGTGTCAATCCCGATATTGCTTTTGAAATCCCGGGATTATATCCCACCTCGGGTTCCGGAGCAGCCTGGAAACATGCCGCTACCATTGTTAATGATACTACTGCCGCCGACTCGGGTTACACCGCCGAAATGGTAATTCATTTAGACCAATTAGGCTATACCGACCCAAATGTCGAAATTCCGATCAATATAAATATTTTTGATCCGGACGGATATATTGATACCATGGATCCTTGGACCATCGGTTCTTATCATAAAATGTGGTGGGGCAGCGAATGGGGCTGCGATAAGATTATCCGTTTAGCCGACCCGCCGCAAAAAATCGCCTATAAAACAGATGCTACCATCACTCTTGATGGTGAACTATCAGAATCATTTTGGACTGGCGCGGAACAAGTTGTGATCGGAAAGGGTAGTTTGTACTCCACTGGAGGCTATTACTCAAGTTGGGGAGACACTCTCAACAGTTATGTTGACCAGAGCATGGCCACCGTTAAATTCATGCATAACGGCACCGATCTGTATATCGGCGTCGAATCGAATGATGCTTCGGTCTGCAAATGGTCACCCGGCTGGGAAGCCGACGGTCTGTTCCTCTGGATGACCAATAAAGGTGACCCAGCACCCACCGCCCGGATGGAGATTAAAGCCATGTATTTTTCGGGTACGGAAGGTGATGGTATTACCTTTGAAACCAATGCGAATGTGCCAACCGGAGCTGCCGAAGGCGCTTCCTTTGAACCTACCGGAACAGTTACCCACACCGAAGCCGGTGGTCCGGATGCAGGTTATTCCCTGGAAATTGTGGTTCACACCGCCGATTTCGGTTATTCCGTCGGTGATACCGTCTTGTTGAGCGCCTGTATCTGGGATCTTGATTCATCAGATGTTGGGTCCTACCACATCAATTCTGCTGATTATGCCCCCAACTGGTGGGGAACCCAGTGGGCCGACCCCAATTTCGAGAAGTATTTCATGTATCGCGGGGTTGTTCTGGAAGATAGTTATGTTGGTATAGATGATGAGGTAATGGTAGTTAAAAACTTCAAATTGTACCAGAATTATCCCAACCCGTTTAACCCCTCAACCTTGATTACCTTCGATGTCCCGACCAATGGTCTGGTGACATTAGAAGTCTTCAATTTACTGGGTCAATCGGTGGCACGTCTGGCTCAGCAGAAAATGACCGCCGGTCATTATGAAGTAATGTGGAACGGTTTAACCGCCGATCAGAGCATCGCTCCAGCCGGTGTTTATTTTTATCGTTTGACACAGGGTAATTTCGCTCAGACCGCTAAAATGGTTTTGATGAAATAACCATGTCATTTAATAAGCGGCTCGTCCAGTGCGATGAGCCGCTTGTTTTTAACTTACACCGTCGGTTAACGACAATTACATAAGATCAAATGAAGGTTAATCTATCCATCCGCATCTTGCTGCTAATAGTTGGGTTGACAGGTGTTATGTTACAGGCCGGGACGACCGGGAAAATATCCGGCCGGATTATTGACACCGAAACCGGATTACCCCTGATAGGGGCTAATGTAATTGTTTTAGGTATCTCGGCCGGAGCAGCCGCCGATGGTGAAGGTTATTACGTAATCCTGAATGTTGCTCCCGGTCGCCATACCGTTACCGCCTCCATGATTGGCTATACTAGCCAACAGATCGGCGAATTAATAGTACGGACTGATTTTACCACTCCCCTGGATTTTACTCTAACACCGACCGTTTTGGAAGCCGGCCAGGAAGTTGTAGTAGTGGGCCGCCGTCAGCAGATCCAACGCGATCGGACTTCGACACTCTCGGTGATCGGTGCCGATGAAATCGAAAAACTGCCAGTCCGTGATGTTAATGAAATCATCGATTTGCAAGCCGGTGTGGTTGATGGCCATTTTCGGGGCGGGCGCCATGGCGAAGTGGCTTATATGGTGGATGGCATATCCGTCTCTGATCCCTACGATGGTGCCATGGCCGTGGCAGTGGAAAATTCCGCTATCCAGGAAATCAAGGTTATCAGTGGAACTTTCAGCGCCGAATACGGCCAAGCCATGAGCGGTGTGGTTAATATAGTAACAAAAACCAATTATAATAATTTCAAGATTTTCAGCGATGTTTTCTGTGGTGATTATTTCACCAATCATTCACAATTTCTTAATAACAACAATTTCAACCCCGGTAATAACACCAACCTGGATTTAACCCTGATGGGGCCGGTACCGGGCTTGAAAAATACCGGTTATTTTACGTCATTTCGCCATTTTCAATCCGCCGGATATTTATACGGGATTGAAGAATTTCTGCCAGCCGATTCATCCAACACCGATGATTCTAACCCGGCTCACTGGTATATCGAACGTAGCGGTTCAGGCGATTATATTGCTATGAATCCCGACCGCAAATCAACGCTGCAGGGTAAAATTTCCACCCGTCTCAGTCCCATCATGAGCCTTGATTTACAAGGTAATTATTCTCAGTCAAAGTGGCTCAATTACGACCATAATTATAAATACAATCCTCAGGGTATCCCACAGCAACTGAAGGATAGTTATTACCTGAATTTTTCTCTAACCCATTCGCCTAGCCAGAAATATTTTTATACCCTCAAGGCCAGTCAGTATTTTACCGATTACAGTTCTTACGTATATGCCGACCCCGCCAGCATGAATTACGTCAATACTCAATTACGGCAGCGCCTGGGTTATGGTTATTACACTGGTGGAATGAGTATGCAGCATTTTTATCGTAACAGCCGGGTCAACGTTTTTAAATTTACTCTAAAAGGTCAGCCCAATCGCACTAATGAAATCAGTATGGGGGCGGAATACCGGCGCAGCAATCTATGGTTGTACGAATATTTGTTGCGCCTGGATCAGAGCACGGCCTGGAAACCGGTGCCTTATCCAGCGGAGAGTGTTTACAACAACCGCTACCGCCACATCCCATCCGAATTCGCTTTCTGGTTGGAGGACAAAGTGGAGTGGGAACGGCTGGTATTGATAGCCGGTGTACGCTTCGATTATTTCGAACCCGATGGGATAGTGCCCGCCGACCTGCGCGATCCGGACGGATCCTATTACGGGAGTGCCGATCCTTTCAATAACGCTCAACCAAAGTCCCAGTGGAGCCCGCGGCTGGGTATTTCCTATCCCATCACCGATCAGGGTGCCATCCATATTTCCTATTGTCATTTTTTCCAGATTCCTAATTTCGAATATCTGTACCAGAATTCCGAATTTAAGGTAGCTGGCGGCGGTCTGACTTCGGTAATCGGTAACGCTGACCTTGAACCGGAAAAAACCGTCATCTATCAATTTGGACTCCAGCAGCAGCTGAGCCCGTCACTAGTTCTGGACTTAACCGGCTACTACAAGGATATTCGCAACCTGGTGGGGACTGAAGTGTATGAAACGTACATTCTGGGTGACAGCTATGCGCGCTACGAAAACCGCGATTACGGCAACGTACGCGGGATTGCCATTTCCCTGACCCGTAATCCGGTGGACTGGTTCTCCGGTTCCCTGGATTATACCTTCCAGATTGCGGAAGGAAATGCTTCCGATCCCCTGGCGACTTTTTATGATCGCCAGGCCGACCCGCCCCGGGCCAGCGAAATCCAGGTGGTGCCCCTGAACTGGGACCAGCGCCACACTTTGAACCTGACTCTCAGTATCGCCCAGCACAACTGGGGCATCGGACTGATCGGTAAATACGGCTCAGGTTTGCCATACACACCGGAGTATCAGAATCAGCGCACCTCGTTTGAAAACAGCGAAACCAAACCGGCCGTCATTAGTTTCGATCTGAATGCCCGTTCCGTGTTCCAGTTGGGCCCGGCTAAATTGACTGCCTATTTGCAAGTCAAAAACCTGTTTGACCGGGAAAATGCCGTCAATGTTTTCGCCGATACCGGCCGCCCGGATTATTCCCTGATTCCAACCTACGTGCCGCAACAACCCATCCATTCCCTGGAAGACTTTTTAACCCGCCCCGATTATTACAGCGCCCCGCGCCAGATAGTTGTGGGACTGAAATTTGCCTTATGAAGATAGTACATTACTTATTGATCGCCGTTCTGTTACTGGGTGTGTTGCCGCTCCTGGGCCAGGCTAATGTCGATGAGTTGCACGGTAGTCGCAAATACCGCAAACAAGGATTGCACAACGGAAATCAGGTGGAAACCCTGTTCTGGAATTTCGGTGAAGTGGGCTGGTGGGGTAAAATGCCTTCCGGCGTCTGGCCCCGGGGAACTAATCATTCTTATATGGATGGCATCTATCCCCTGGTGGCGGCGGAGGTAGTCAAAACCAGCGGTGACACAATCCATATTGTGGAGGGTGGTTATCGCGAACACTATGAATCGGGACCGACCGGGATCGAATTCGGCTGGCAACCGCTGCCCGGTTTTACCGCTGATGATCAGGATTATATCGCCATGAGTGATGATCCCACCACCTGGCCCGCCTATTGGCCCGACAAGCCCGCCGACTGGGGCGGTAAATGGAATGGCTATTTTGGTCAGCGTATGAATGCCGATCAGGAAAGCTATTTCGTGATCGATGACTACCAGGATCATGGCAATGATTTCTACGGTCAGTTTTACTGCGATTCCACCGATCTGGAACGTGGTGGACTGGGCATGCGCGTGGCCGTGCGCGGCTTCCAGTGGGCCAACGTTCTGGCGGAGGATATTATTTTCTGGCATTATGATATCACCAATGTGAGCACCACTCATTATTCCAAGACCGTGTTTGGCATGTATGCCGATGCCGGTGTCGGCGGCCAGGATGATTCCAATGATGACAACGCCTTCTACGATCTGGATATGGATCTGGCTTACACCTGGGATTCCAACGGCATGGGCACCGGTGGTTGGGAAACGGGCTATGCCGGCTATGCCTTTTTGGAAAGTCCCGGGAACCAGTTCGATGGCATTGATAATGATGGCGATGCTGCTGATGGTCCCGGCCCGGTGTTGGTTGAGATCAATTTTCAACCCCTACCCCTACCCGATGAGGTTGTCATTATCGATTACAGCGATTTGAGTAGCGCCAATAATCGGGGCCGCCAAGTGGTCAGTTTCAGCACTGGTGGCAGCGGCTCATTCTGGTCCTTTGATGGCGATGTGCTGACGCTCAGTATTCAAGGTAAGGATTATTCTTACACCCGTGGCAGTACTGTCAGTGAAAAACCGTTTAATGGTTTCGACGATGACCTTGATGGCTTGATTGATGAAAACATTAATGTCCACTTAGGATTGAAATACCGGGATTGGCTCGAAGGTAGCGGTTTTGATAATGCCATGATCGATGAGAGTCGTAACGACGGCATCGATAATGACGGTGATTGGGATCCGGAACTGGATGATGTGGGCGCCGATGGGGTGGGTGGTACCGGTGATCTGGGTGAAGGAGACGGCATCCCCACTCCGGGAGAACCAAACTTCGATGCCACCGATAAGGATGAATCGGACCAGATCGGTCTTACGGCCTTCGATTCATTTTTCATCGGCCATGGCGTGGAATATCGTTACGATGAAGTAATCTGGGAACGCGTGGCCAACTACCATTTTGATTCCGGTAGCCAAAACGGTAATATTGCTTTCCTGTTCGGATCAGGACCGTTTATCATGCCGCCGGGACACACTGAGCGCTTTTCTCTAGCGCTGGTATTCGGTGAAAATCTGGCCGACCTGCGCCGCAATAAAAAAATTGTTCAGGATATCTACAATGCCAATTACAATTTTGCCCGTCCGCCGGCCAAACCCGCGGTGACGGTAGTGTCCGGTGATCAGAAGGTGACCCTGTACTGGGACGAGCTGGCGGAAGCTTCCTACGACGAATTCGCCGATCCCGCCACTGGCGGCCATGATTTCGAGGGTTATAAAATCTACAAAGCCACCGACGCGGCTTTCAATGACGCCTATGTTATTTCCAATGGTTATGGCGAAGCCACCTTTTATGATGCCATCGCTCAGTACGATTTAGACAATGGCATCACTGATTTCTTTGAGGTGGATGTCCACGGCATCCAATATTTTCTGGGAGATGACACGGGGTTGCGTCATTCCTGGACCGATACCGATGTTATCAATGGTAAAACTTATTATTATGCCGTAGTGTCCTATGACCGTGGCTGGGCTGATAAATATATATTACCATCGGAATGCACCAAACTGATTGTCACGGATGCTTACGGCAATGTAACCTTGGACAAGAATACCGTCAGCGTCATTCCCAATGCTCCCACAGCCGGTTATATGGCTCCGGAAATTCTCGGTGGAATTGAGCAAATCGGCGGACCGGGATCTGGTAAGGTTACGGTAGATGTAGTCGATCCGGCCTTGGTGACTGCCGGCGAATACCTGATTAGCTTTGATGACACGACCTACCAGGATTCATTGACCTATAGCTGGTACGAAATCAGTGCTAATACAATACCAATTTTTACTGAATCGACCGCTCTGGATAACGAGGATACCAATCCGATCCATAATGGTTTGCGGGTGCGAATCCGCAATGATGCGGTGGCCTATAACGATGCGGCTTCCGGCTGGATCGCTGGTGACTGCAATCTGGATTTCTATGCTGAAAAATTCTCCTACTGGGATGGTTTCACCCAACGTATCGAAGGTTTTCCCACCACTTACGAGGTGCGGGTAGGCGTGCCCGACAGTTCATTTCTATTCAGCAATTTCAAATACATTACCAATTTCCAGGTCTGGGATATAGCCAACGAGCATAAAGTCCGTTTCTACCTCTGGGAACCGTCTGACAAAGTGGACAGCCTGCTCAACGCTGGCGATTACATCCGTCTATGGTTGAAAGACGGCAGTGCCTGGCGTGAAACCTGGAAAATCTATTTTGTGGCCCCGGAAGGGGCTGAAGCGGTAACACCGGTGGCCGGCGATGTGGCCAAAGTGGCCATTGATTTACCCTTCCGCAGCGGCGATCAATTTCGGTTCAGTATCATTCCGGCAGCGGAAAACCATGAACTGGCCCGCACCAATCTGGATCAAGTGGCCGTGGTGCCTAACCCCTATGTGGCCGCTGCTATCTGGGAGCCACCGCGCTACACCTCCTCGGGGCGTGGTGAACGGCGCCTTTATTTCATCCATTTGCCTAGCCAGGCTACGATCCGGGTTTACACTATGAGTGGCGA
>JABMQW010000109.1 GCA_013203115.1 Fidelibacterota bacterium | reverse complement strand
CAATAAGCCTATACCAAAACCCATACCTTTTGGGAACACTCCAGCCTCTAAATTCCCAATAACGTATAATCGATTTTGATTATGGGAATGGTGTGTTGACCTTGCCCCCCAAAATCGTCCCAGTTTCTAAGTCAAGATTTCAATACCGAAAGTATCGAAGAAAATTTCAAAATCTATTGTTTTACCCTTAGAATTAAATCTCACGTGAGACTCATTCATATTCATTCCCAATCCTAACAAAAGCCAAATTCGCAGCCCTAATCCTCACCAAACAAGTCTCTTTCATTACTCATAATAAACAAAGCGATATCATTTCGTAAAATTTTTTTAGTTATTAAATTTCCCGAAAAACTGAATTCAGTAATCCACAATCTTTTATTATGAATATCTTTCTCAACATTTACTGAGATATCTTCCATGATTGTGTATCTGTCTGAAATGTATTCAGTGAATTTTTCAAGAATATCTTTAATGAATTTTTCATTATTTTTCATACGCCATTCACCAGATTAAACATCCTAGTAGAAACAACACGACCATACTCGTGATCTGTCTCAGAATTTCCCCAAGTCATTTTCCCAATGTAGAATTTGTTCTGTAAAATGTATCGAATATTTTGACAAGAAAATTCTACGCCTTTGTATCGATAACCTTTCTGTTTAAGACGATCTTTCAGTATCCGCATACGTTTGATCTTAGAATAGCCGCGACGTGTCAGCTTCAAATAAGTGTCAAAGATATATTTAACAATTTTAGCCTCTTCATGACTGATAGATATCTCGCCATTTTCTTTATGATAACCGAAAGATAACCTTCCCGCGACTTTATGCTTTTGAGAAAATTTGTTTGCTTTACCAGTATTCAATCGTTGAACAATCGTATCTCGTTCCATCTCTGACATTGATAGAAGTACATTCATGAAAAAACGACCAGATACACTTGAAGTATCAAGCTGCTCCAATACGCTAACTATTTGAACATCATGATCCAAAAGATACTTGATAAAGACAACACCTTCTGAGAAAGACCGCATCAGCCGATCCAGTTTCATTACGACCACTGTTTCTACCAGCTCATGTTCAACCATTTGTTTTAGCTGAATCAAACCATCTCGATGTGAAGTAGTACCTGTAACAACCTCTTCAATGATCTCATGAATTTCTATGTTGTAGACAGAGCAATATTCTCTGATCATTCTTTCTTGATTTGCGATTGAAGTGTTGTCTTTTTGAGCTATTGAACTGACTCTGATAAGGCCAATATTCATGATATTCTCACTAGTAAATTTTGTTTTGATTTCATCGAATTATACAGAACAGAATTACAGAATAAAATCTGTTTTGGCTGAAAGCTTACAGAAGATATACAGAATAAATATATTAGAGTATAAATATCTATTATATCGACGATAAATATTTGAAAACTACTTGTTACGAATGAACTGCTCTACCAACTGAGCTACGGTGGCATATACGATCAAAAAGTGCGGCAAAATTTACTTATTAATTGAAATTCTAAAAACTAATTGTGATGGTAGGTTAATTCTTGCGTCTATCAGATGATCTGAATCAAATATCACAGAGATGGGATCATCTAGTTTCATCAGATTTGAAAGATATTATTGGGGAGTAAAAAAAATAATAAATTTTACTTTCACTACAATTCAACTATTTCGGAAAGAAATTGATAGTTGTGTGAAGGTGTGAGTTCAGACCCAAAAATATTGAAACTCTTTGGATTATTGTCAGGGAGGGTTTATTGGTTTTCAATATCAATAGTGGTAAAATCCACACAGGATATTTGAATTAGGGGCTTAAAGTGGATAAAACAGAATACCATGTAATATTTTTACATGATGATGAGATCAATCCAGACTGGGATCAATTACAACCTAATCTAGATAAAAATATTTTCAGACTGTTCATAAACAATCAATCTTTCATCATTATAAAAGAAAGTTTCTACAAGAAAATTGAACCTATAGATTCGTTTTTTACAAAGAAGATTTTGGACAAGTATCATGACTACACAATTAACAAAATATGGAATATTATTCTAGGTCGTTATGTTGGTATAATGTGTCGTGATTATACTTTTCAATCAACAGAAGAATTTCGTGACATTACCAATGATCCATCAAGACCGTGGTTGTTGTTTGTTAACTGTGATTTTAAGAATTGTAATACAATAAGATATTATTCTGATGGAAATAGGTACTGGGTAAAATGTAAGAATATTAATATTTCATTCGATTTGGACAATGTAGAATCAAAAAGTCAAGTTAACCTGACAAGAAATTTTGTAGAGTGTGAATTCAATACTTTTGAATATTTAGTAGTAGAGAATGATCTTTTATTCCTCAATAAAAATGACTTTAAGATTATCAGAACTAATTCTCAAAATATGAGATTTAGTAACGTTAAGTTTTGTTTATTACACCATACAGATTTAAGTGACAATTGTAATTTTAGTTTTGACAATGTCACAATTGAATACAACTCCCAATTAATTAGAAAAATATCAACTAATTTTTACACCGGATACTTGAATACATTTACACTTCTATCGAAAAACGAAGGTTTGTTTAGTGAAAAATATACTATAGGGAAATATATCAATTATTTTTCAACAGGAAAATCAAGGATAAAGAAGTTACTTTATCACTTTAATCATGGTTATAACAGAATATTAGTACCTCTGATTATTACTATGGGTATTATCTTAATTAAGTGGTTAATATTAGTAAATAATCAAACTTTATTAGGAAACACACATCCTTTTACACCAGTGGTAAATCCCTATGAAATGTATAAATCAGTCATTTTTTCTAATATTAATATATTCTCCGATTCAATGATTTGGTGGAAAATTCTTCTATTCGTTTTAGAACCACTATACATCTATTCGTTTTTTTCGATGATAACAGGAATAAAACGGTTTTTAGGATTTAAAATTGAATCGTGATGAATATAAAATACTAAACCGAGATTCCTGACCATTTCCCGTTTTATACATCAAATCAATCATACCACCTACGATAGGATCACCCAATCTGAATTAAATCAGAATTGTCAGATTTTGAATTGTGTTGATATTCTAATCTTTCAGGAATTCCAGCACCAGTTGATTGACCATGTCGGCCTGTACGATAGTCAGGTCATGTCCGGCATCAGGTATTAAGCTGGTTTCAATCCGGGGGGCTACCCGTTCCAGGCGTTCGAGGGCGGCATTGGCCGGGTAGATGACTTCATTTTCACCCACCAGAAACAGGGCTGGAACCTGCAATCCTGTCAGCTCATCATCGCTGAGGACGGTGGGATTTACCGGCATCTTCAGCTTGAAGGCGCGCATACCCTGCCAGGCATCTTCCAGCATCACTTCAGCGAGCGCTTGGCCTTCCTCAGTCAGAGGAAGGTCGGTAAACATCCAATTTGAAAAATTGCGCAGAAAATAACGATGAGGTATCAAGGCCGGGATTGCCCGCCAGGCCCATTCACCCGGCAACTGGTGGACGGTGGCCACCGGAGCCAGCAGTACAATTTTTCTTAACCGTTCCGGATGGTTCAGGGCATACTGACTGGTGAGCCAGCCGCCATAAGACAAGCCCATCAGGTTGATCGAATCACCCAATTCCAGTTGTGTGAAAAGATCATCCAGCCAGTTGATTAGATCAGCAGGAACGGTAATTTCTTTGGTATAGACGCTGCGGCCGAAATCGTAAATATTGTCTATGGCATACACACGATATGTTCTGGATAGTGCGGCAATATTAGGCAACCAGATCAAGGTGTTGGCCGAGGTCGAAGGCAGCAGTACCAGTGGTGGTCCTGCTGCGGGGCCGCTGACCCGGACAAAAGTTTTGCCGTAGGTGGTAGGTACTATCATCGTATCGGCCGGTACCGGCCAGCTTTCAGCGCGCTGATCGTAATGATGCAGGTAATGCTTCTTGGCACAGGCTGATTTAAAGGGATGATGAGCAGGCAGACGATCCATCTTCGGACTGCAGCCGGTGCAACAGACTAATGATAATGCCAATGTAATTAACGCCAGAATAGATATAGCCGAATTATGTCTTAAGCTTTGCTGTTGTTCAATCATAAAAATCCTTATTGCAATTTACTTCACTAGTGGTTAATTAACTTGGCAGTACTTCGCTGTGCGCCAGGCGCCGAAGATAAAAGTGATCTAATTAATGATAAATTTTATCCATTAACATATCTATCAATCTGATGGTTCTACAATATTAAAATCGAACACTTCTATGCGAAATCGAACACATGCAAATCATACGCAATATTATAAGTTATGATAAATTAATCCTTTCGATTTTGGTATACTTTTTGAGCTATAAATATTGAATTGAATAATCAACTAATTTACCGAAAAATTGGGAGGACCAGATGAAGTATATAATTATTTACACCTTTTCCTGCTTGAGAAAAATCAGTGCTGTACTGACTTTTATTATTATTGCTAATTGTACCCCGGATCAATATAATTTATCATCTGGTGAGCTGATTATTTTCCTCGACAGAGAAGCCGGATATTCTCATTTATACACCAGCCAACATATTAAGGAAATGAGTCTGCTCGATTTCTCTTTAAGGATGAAAAAGGATTTCTCGGATCAAGACCTGGACTGTGTCAGAACCCAATACAATATTTTCCTTGAACAACAGGTAAAAAATTGGGCGGAATATGAGAAGATTTACTTGCTGGATCGTCTGGAAGTAGTGGCAGACCAACTGGGGCGGTTAAATACCCGGTTTTTCCCGGATACATTGTTAATGATTAGCACCACTGGCCGCCAGGAATTCAAAGCTTTTTACACAACTGGCAATGCGATTGTATTCCCCAAATATGTGAAACTTTATGCGGGTCTTCTCAGATGGGTAAGCCCACTCCAGCATCAATTGGAGAGTCTCTTGGCTCACGAATTATTCCATATATATACGACTAATCATAGCTATTCCAGAAATGATCTATATTCCCTAGTTGGATTTAGCCCAATAGACTCGCTGCAAGTAACCGGATTGGAGAGTTTGCTAATAACAAATCCCGACGATAAGGGGATTAATTACCGGATCAGTTTGATAAATGACAGCACCGGGCAAGAGGAAGACCTGATGTTGCTGATCACCTCAAAATTTACCACATGGGTAGGTTATAATAAATTTCCGACGAGGATTAGCGTTTTGTTCGGCTATATGGAGCCAAAACTGATCAAGATTGAGCAAGGCCAAGCGGCCTGGCAACCTGAAAAAAACAACAATGGCAGTTTTATCCTTTCAAATCCCAACGACTGGCTTGGATTTACTGAAAAGACCGGCATCAATGCTTCCTCGGCCATTTCGCCAGAGGAAATACTCGCCCACCACTTCGAAAATTTAATAAAAATGTTATGGGAGCCCGATTACCCGGAGAACCTTACATCAAGAGAAGTTGAGATCCTAATGGCACTTGAAGAAGCAATAAGGCCAACTCCTTAAGGTAATTTAATTTACTATCGGTTTACTAACCGGGTAGTATTTAGCTGCCCGCCAGGCGCCGTAGATTTCACCAGCATAAAATATTTTGGCAAAGGACAGAAAAATGCCGCCTTCTATTGGCCAGTCGGTGGTGAGAGCACCGTAAGCGGCTGTAGTTGTTAGAGCTACGGTCATGAAGCCCATCAGGCCGTCCCAGGGCCGCCCGGCGTAAGCGCGGCCACTGCCGGGTACAACGGCGGATAAGACCGCTGCGAGACAGGGTGATTTGGATGTAGTTGTTACTGCTGGTTCTGGAATGACCGGGTCAACCAGTCGACCATCCGAGGGGTTAAGCTGGCCGTGGTTCTCTAAGTGATAATGCCAGGCAAACGGGTTACAGCGCACGATCCGGTCGGCGGTGACAACCGCGCCGGCCAGCAGGCCATATTCCTTGATTGCTTGAGTACCGTAATTGCTGCAACTGGGATAAAACTGGCAACCGAAACCAGGCAGGTTATAGGATATCCGCTGCCAGGCGGCAATTGAGAGAACCCCGGTTTTCTGAATCAGATTGAGCGAATCGGAAGTCAGCAGGGTATCGGCCGGATATTTGGATTGGGCATTCAGTAGATTCCCCGTAATCAATACGATAAACATGATTGCTGAAATAAAAAATCCGTTCTTCAATCTTAGCATACCTGCCCAGCCTTCGTAGCTGAAGCTGTGGGGCTCCACCTATTCCTCATTACCGGATACCTGTCAATGCCTGAAATACGTTGACAACTAAAAAGCAACAAAATGT
>JABMQW010000108.1 GCA_013203115.1 Fidelibacterota bacterium | reverse complement strand
TAATGGCGGAGTTGAGCGGAATGGCTGGAGCGATAAAGCGGCAGCTTTTGATGATGAGGACATTTCCGCTCCAACGGAAGTTCGGCGGAGCGCAAGCGAAGACGAACAGATGTTGGAGATACTCCACTTCGCCATTCAGCGAGTGAGCGCAGCGGTCTTGCTGAACGGCCAGCTTCACCTGCGCCGGTTTGTTTTCTATTTAACTTTTTTGTTTTAAAAATAATTTCCTTATCTTCTAAAACCCAAATTCGCGCTACCAGCTTAAGGCGTCAGGTGCTAGTGTCATGTCAATAGTTAAGGTTCGGGTATAACCGTTTCAGTTTGATTCGGGCATCATCTATGGTAAACTGCCAATCAATATTTACTTCTTTACCATTACGGTCTTTTTGCCAAGCTTCAACTTCTTTTTTCATTGTTTCTATTTTATCAATCCTTCGATTCAAACACTGACCAAACAAAACATTTAATTCAATTTCCGCTACATTCAACCAACTGCCATGTTTTGGAGTATAAACAAATTCAAAACGGTCAAGAAGCCGTTTTGCTTCCACCGGTTCGAAGATCTCATAAAAGGCGCCAGGAGTATGAGTACCATAATTATCCATCACAATAGTTATTCGTTCAGCTTCCTTATAATAATCATCTGAAATAGCCTTCATAAATAGAGCCCAATCTGTTTTGGTCTTCCGTTCCGTGATCTTTACAAAACGCCTTCCTCTAAGTGCTTCATTTGCCATAAAAATATTGCATACTCCACGGCGAACATATTCATAGTCATATTTAGCCGCTTGTCCAGATTTCATAGGAAGCGGTATCCTGGTTTCTCCAATGAGTTGTTTCGTAGACTCATCCATATTAACCACCGGATATTGAACATTGTATGGACGTCTATATACATCTAATACGTGCTCCATTGCTGCTACAAAGGCTCCATTCTCGGCTGGTGGAATCACCCAACATTTATGTTTCCATGGTTTTAATTCGTTTTTTTTAACACCTGTCTTACTCTCTCATGCGAAATGCTCTCTATATAGCGTAGTTCTACTATCTTATCCGCCAATAATCTTAGCGACCATTTTGCATAACCCTCCGGCGGTTTACTGCAACTTAACGCTACGATATGAGCCTCCACGTCGCCATCCACTTTTCGATCATAGATTCGTTCTCTTGGCTTGCTGTAAAGGGCAATGTCAAAGCCCTCTAAAACAAAACGTTTACGGATATTCTCAATCGTTCGTACTGTGACACCCAGAATGTCTGCTATATCTTCATCCTTTTTCCGTTTTCCATATGGGCCCTCATCGACATTCAGTAGTATCAAAGCACTCTTTATTACGCGGGCTCTTTTTCGTCCTTTCTGAGTGATGGCTTTAAGTTGGGCTATCTCTTCTTGTGTTAATGTTACTTTGTGTATTTTCATGGTGACCTTTTTGCCATGAATTTAACACTACTACCCAAAATATCATAGTTGACTTGACACTAGCATTGTTAGGGATTAATTGGCTGATCACAACTAAAAACTCACCATTTCAAAAGGTAATTCTGTTGACAAAGTATCACCAATTTTCATACGTGATGATAGCAATGTATCAATGATTCCATAAATACCTGTACTATCGACTCTATTTATTGTACATGAATAAAATGGATCAGATTTGAAAAATTCCCATCCAATTAATATTTCCTTATTTTTTAGAGAGGACAGCTTTACTTCTGTACTATCCGATGATAGCACTACCAATTTTAGCGGTGATTCTAGTAGATATTTTTTATACTCAATGGGAATATTTGGTTCTCCATAAGCTTTAGGAGGCATTCTAATATCATTCAATAATGGGAAAAACCCCATACCATCTCTTGGTTCATATCCTTGATTTATCTTATTGCAAAATGTTACTATCCTATCATTTCTAATTAGATACTTCCTATCGCCCCACTGAATTTGATAATAAGCTTTAGGAAACTGATTAATAATAAAATCATTCTGGTGATGATAGAACGCATGGAATATATGTTTTTTATTTTCCTTTTTAATTACACCAAAAGCCCAATCGACAATGCCAATATCACTATCATCAATGTAAAGAAAAAAATATTTATAAATTATTGAAATGCTAGTTCCACTAAATCCTGTGCTATATGAATAAGTTGAATTTATTTGTATTCCTATTAGTAATAGTATTAGTACTATAATCAATATGATAATAATGTATTTGATTGTTTTCTTCAATTAAACCCTAACGGTGGAAATAACGCGCCTGAAAGGATTTAATTTCCTGACTATCATGTTAGAATATATCACCGTTTTTTCCTCGAAACTCCAAATTCACGCTGCCAGCATTTCAGGTCGGGTTGATTGATTGTTAGGCAAAACCTATACACCACTATTATTGAACGGAGAATTCATTTGAATAGAGTGTATCAGACCAAGTGTAGATATTATTGTCCCAATTTAAAAGGAATGACAGTCTGTAATTGCCAGCTTGAGTTAGTTGGATGAAATCGGTAAAGATTGAATCAGGAGTCAGCGGTTTGATACCTTGTGAATAAATGTCAAGGCAAGGCCAACCCCATCCATTATAGTCTTTCCATTTATCATTTTCCAAACGATTAAGGATTGTAATAAATCGTTCGCCGCAGTGAAAAAACCAAGCTGTTGAGTCAGAAGTGGTTTCTATTGTGAATTGAACCTGTACATAACCGTCATTTAAATTATATACTAACTCATCTGTTCGTGCCACTAATCCATTGGAGGTTTCTTCTTGTTGAGTGGTCGAAGCTTTATCGCAACTGGATAACAAAAGGAAGAAAACTACGATCGATAGTGTTGTTACTTTTATATTGTTCATTGGGTTTTGCTTAATGGCGGAGTTGAGCGGAATGGCTGGAGCGATAAAGCGGCAGCTTTTGATGATGAGGACATTTCCGCTCCAACGGAAGTTCGGCGGAGCGCAAGCGAAGACGAACAGATGTTGGAGGAACTCCACTCTGCCATTAAGCGAGTGAGCGCAGCGGTCTCGCTGAACGAGATAGCTCTGCGGCGTTTTCTCTATACTTCATTTGACATATTAACATATGCGACCTCTTGAGTAATGAATTCACGCTACCCGCTTTTGACGTCCGTAGCAGCGAGTGTTAGCCGGATTTTCTACTTGCTCACCTCACTAAATTATTAAGACCTTTTTCATCGGCTGATACTTCAGCCCCTCTCCATCAAAACTCTTCATTCTCCTTACGCCCGTCGATTTATTATACCCAATCGCCTGATAAAATGGGACTGCATACAGCGTAGACATCAACCGAATCTCTTGTGCTCCCTGGCCAACACAGTTCTGTTCAAATTTCAAAACTAATCTTCCTCCTATTCCCTGCCTATGGAAATCTCCTCTAACAAATAAACTTTGTAGCTTGTCTTTTCTCCCCCTAAGAACACCCACAATTTCTCCATCCTTTTCCGCAACAAATACCGTCGACGCTGAAATTACCTTGGCAATCGCTTCCCGATGTGATCTCTTCTGTGATCTAGCATATTGAAATGGACCTAAAAATTTGTCTCTTTCTTCAGGGGATTCAAAAGCGAGATTAAATTCACTATACGTATCGGCGATGAGTATGCCTACGCAGTCTGCATCAAATTCACGATAGTCACGGACTATTATCAAACTGCCTTCACCCTTCAATTTGATCCTACTCTACAATGATGCATCATCCGGCTAACAGTGTCAATATGTGGAAACTTTTGACTCATATCACTTTTATAGCTGGAAAATATTTCCACTTATTGTTATATCCTCATTTAAACACGGAATATTTATTAACAATATTCCATGTATTGGATTTATCATACGATATTATGGAATCCCGTCCAAATATGGCGGAGATTATGAATAGACCAAACGACTTGCAACCAAAATTTATTCCTGACTAGGACTTGTAACTAATGGAACAGGTACGGCAAGTGTTTGGGTATCATCATTACTCCGATCGAACCGAACAGAGTTATTGCGGATGGATTAATGATTTTCAGCGTCCGGTCCGCTCAAAACAGCTACCCGCTGTTTTCTTGAAAAATGAAGTTAGACAAATCCTGAATAGGGTTGATGGAATTCATTTATTGATTTTAAATAAATTGTATAGTTTATAACATGTTCCATTTTTCTATATATTCATTCCCGCAGACCAGGCTGGAAATTATAGATAAACATAAAAAGGAATTTAATGATTGCTTCCGGGATAATATTCGACATTAAACATTTTGCCCTGCACGATGGACCGGGAATCCGGACTACGGTGTTTTTCAAGGGCTGTCCACTCAATTGCGGGTGGTGTCATAACCCGGAAGGCTACCGCCCGGAGATCGAAAAGCTAAAAATCAACCGGCGCATTCAGAATTTCGAACCCGAGGTGGTGGGGCGAATGGTCACTGTAGCCGAAATAATGACAGAGGTGGGAAAGGACCGGATATTTTACGATGAGTCGGGGGGCGGAATCACAATTTCCGGCGGCGAGCCCTTAGCTCAGCCTGAATTCTTATTTGAATTACTGATCGCCTGCCGGCAGGAAAATATTTCGACCGTTATCGATACCAGCGGATTTACCAAACTTGAAAACTTTCAGCGGCTGGCCGGGTTGGTTGATCTGTATTTATATGATCTGAAAATTATGGATGATAATTTGCACCAGCGCCATACCGGGGTGTCCAATACTCAAATTCTCAATAACCTAACCTGGTTGGCAAAAAATGGAGAACAGCTTCAGATACGGGTACCGTTGATACCGGGGATAACCGCTACAAAGGATAATCTCACGGCAATTGCCGCTCATGTTAAATCTCTGGATGGTGGAATCGGCGTTGCTTTGTTACCCTTCAATCTATTGGCCAGGGATAAATTTCATAAATTCAACCTGCCCAATAAACTCACGAAAATGCGAACTCAGTCACCGGAGACAATTGAACGAATGGGGGAACCTTTCCGGTCACTTGGAATTCCGGTTACCAGCGGAGGATAATCCCCATGAATGAACGCATCAAGCGTTTGCGCAAACAAAGTTTGCAGGCCGTTCCTAGTCTTTCTCTGGAACGGGCCACCCTGTTGACCGAATATTACCAGAGCGGGAAAAGTGACCGGGTTTCAGTAGCGGTAGCCCGGGCGCAGGCCTTTAAATATCTGCTTGAGCATAAATCGATTTGTATTAACAGCGCTGAGCTGATTGTGGGAGAGCGGGGACCGGAACCAAAAGCTACACCGACTTATCCTGAGATTTGCACTCACACAATCGAAGATTTTGAAATCCTCGCAACCCGGGAAAAAATCCCTTTTACCGTTAGCGCTAAGGCCCGGAAAGCACAAAAGCATTTAATTGCGCCGTTCTGGAAAGGACGGTCGCTGCGGGACCGGATATTTAATGAGGTAGACGACGAATGGCAGGAAGCCTATTCCGCTGGTGTATTTACCGAATTCATGGAGCAGCGCGCCCCGGGTCACACCGTGCTGGATGATAAAATCTATCATAAGGGTCTGCTTGATTTTAAGCGCGACATTACCCGGGAAATCGCAAAACTGGATTTTTACCACGACCATGAGGCGCTCGATAAACGGGAAGAATTGCAAGCCATGGAGATTGCCGCCGGCGCGCTGATCCGGTTTGCCGAACGCCATGCCGAGCAGGCTGAAGAACTGGCCACGGAGGAATCCGATCCGCAGCGTAAAGCGGAATTGGAAACAATTGCCCGAATCTGCCGAAAAGTCCCGGCTCAAAAACCGGATACCTTCCACGAAGCCCTGCAGTACTACTGGTTTGTCCACCTTGGGGTGATCATTGAACTTAATACCTGGGATTCTTTCAATCCGGGCCGGCTGGATCAGCACCTTTTACCATTTTACCGGGCAGGTCTGGATTCCGGTGAATTGACGGAAGACCAAGCCCGGGAATTACTGCAGGCTTTCTGGATCAAATTCAATAATCAGCCGGCGCCGCCCAAAGTGGGGGTGACCGCCAAAGAGAGTAACACTTACACCGATTTTTGCCTGATTAATGTGGGCGGTGTGACGTCCAACGGCGGCGATGCCGCTAATGAATTGTCTTTCCTGATTCTGGATGTGGTCGAGGAACTGCGGCTGCTGCAACCGGGCTCAATGGTGCAGATCGGTAAAAATTCATCTGATCGGCTGTTGAAACGAGCCTTGAAAATTATCAAAACCGGTTACGGACAGCCTTCGCTGTTCAACACCGACGCCATCGTGTCGGAATTGGTGCGACAGGGTAAATCCATTATCGATGCCCGTAATGGCGGCGCCAGTGGTTGTGTGGAAGCCGGCGCTTTCGGCAAAGAAGCCTATATTCTCACCGGCTATTTCAATCTCGTTAAAGTACTGGAAATCACCTTGCACGATGGTGTCGATCCCCGGTCCGGCCGGCTGATCGGCCTTGCCACCGGTGATCCCCGCACATTTGAATCCTTTAATCAGTTTTATCAGGCTTTTGAGAAACAGTTACGGCATTTTATCGATATCAAGATCAAGGGTAACCGGATTATCGAACGGCTGTGGGCCAAATATTTACCGGCGCCATTCATGTCGATTTTAATCGACGATTGCATTGCCAGCGGTCGGGATTATAATGCCGGTGGCGCCCGCTACAATTCAGCCTATATTCAGGGTGTGGGGCTGGGGACGATCACCGATTCGCTGGCCGCCATCAAATACCATGTTTTCGATCAGCGGCAAATCAGCCTGGACGACTTGCTGGCCGCCCTGTCCAAAGATTTCGCCGGCTCCGAGGCTCTGCGCCAAAAATTAGTAGAAGAAACGCCGCGTTACGGTAACGATGATGATTATCCCGACCAACTGGTCCAGCTCTTTTTTGAGAGCTTTTTTGCCGCCGTGGACGGGCGGTCCAACACTAAAGGCGGCCATTACCGGATCAATCTGTTGCCCACCACAGCGCATGTTTATTTCGGCAGTGTTATCGGCGCCACCCCGGAAGGCCGCCGGTCCGGGCAACCGCTTTCGGAAGGAATTTCACCGGTGCAGGGCGCGGATCGGAAAGGCCCCACTGCTGTATTAAAATCGGCAGCCAAGATCGATCATCTGCGCACCGGCGGAACTTTGCTGAATCAGAAATTCACGCCCCAGTTGCTGGCTGATGATACCGGTTTGACCAAGGTAGCCCACTTGGTGCGCGCTTATTTTCGGATGGACGGTCACCACATTCAATTCAATGTGGTCACGGCCAAAACACTGCGAAAGGCTCAGCAGAATCCCGAGCAATACAAAGATCTGATCGTGCGGGTGGCGGGCTATAGCGATTATTTTGTGGATTTGAGTTATGAATTGCAGAATGAGATTATCGGGCGGACTGAGCATGATGCTTCCTGATTAGATTTCTACAGTAATATGGGAATCGAGCTTATGGATCCCCACGCCTGCGTTCCGAAACGCACTTCGGTGTGTAGGCACTG
>JABMQW010000107.1 GCA_013203115.1 Fidelibacterota bacterium | reverse complement strand
ACCCAGGGTAATCGGGATAATTTCAAGCCTTTACGAATTCCGCGGAAAGGTGATGTTATTGCTTTCAACGGTGCCACCAACTGGCAGTATTTGATTCCAATCATGCTTATGGACGGACATACGGTAACACTTGAGAATGATGCTGTTAAATATGAATTTACCATGTTTGAACCGCTGGATGTTATTCGAAGGAAAAAACGAACGTCACAACAAAAGATAATGAGTCAGTATTACCCCAATGGACAATTGCTGACTCCCTGGTCAAATCAACTTTCATATAATTCCAATCAAGTCAGGTTTTTACATATCGATGGAAAATCGATCAGCAATTGGGCTGAGTATGTTGTTGAACAGGATTATTACTGGATGATGGGGGATAATCGTGATGACAGTGCCGATTCACGCTATTGGGGCTTTGTCCCAAGATCTTACATTTTAGGGGAAGCGCTTTTCTCCTATATGTCGATTAATTTTAAAACCTGGTTGCCGCGCTTAAATCGTATTGGGGTAATAATACGCTAAATTATTTACACTTGCGAAAAGATTACTGAAGGTGTATTTTGCCCTGCCTTGAGGTAAGGGCAAATCCATTCATTGGACAATGGCAACAGGAGCACCAGCATGAGATCATTATTAATCCTGACAATACTTAGCGTCACATTTCTTTACGCTCAGGAAATTGCTGCTGATACTACAATCAGCGAAATTGCTGCCGATACACTGGTCAGCGATACGGTTTTTACCGATACATCAACCACTGCGGTAATTAATGATACAATTTCCGTTGACACAGCTGATACAATAGTGGCCGGCGACACGATACCGGATTCAGTTGTTACTGAAATACCTGACACTGCCGATATTGAAATTGTTGAGGTTGATACGACTTCCATTCCTGCTAGTATCCCTGAAGTAATCGTCGAAGAGCAACCATTGGCTCCAATCGGACCGTTACCAATGGAACTAAGTTATGGGTACAAAGGGTTTCGATGGGGTAGCCCGATAGGAAGTGTGCCCCGATTTGCCTATGCCGACTCGATAATATCACAGGATAGTTTAAAAGTTATTATAGCGGCCAAATTAGGTCCTGATGTTGTGAAGATCGCCTACCATTTTGCCGACAGTGGATTCTGGAAAGTCGAAATTAATTTTTCATTGGTGCAAGATGATATTAATGCGCAAATCGACCAATTTTTACGAATTGAAAAAAGTATGTCCGAAATATACGGATATCCGACCAGCACCAACCAGCTTTATAACGGACCAACGCCATCATATAATGATGTTCTGGATGTTAATTTTTCACGTGCTTTTTATCGTTCCGGCTGGTCACCTATTCCGGTCCGAATTGAATTGCTGCTCAGTGGTATTGTCCAACAGACCGGGTCAGTATTACCGGTCTTCGAAGGTGATTTCAGTGTACTGAAGATGGTTTATTACAACCCTGATTACATGTATTTTCGTCCGATTTCGGAACGGGCAGAAAAAATCCCCAGCATTTTTGACATATATTGACGGTATGGCCGGACAATTACGTTTTTTTGGTACGCTGATACTGGCGATCCAGCTATCATCTTGTCCGGAATCAACACGAATGGCTTGGGAATTTGAATACCCGGGGACAAAAACCGCCACGTTAAATTCCTGCAAACAGGTGCTGGAAGATTTAGGTTATGAAATCGATGTATACGCGCCTGAGAGTAATCTGGTTGTAACAACAGCCAAACCGGTAAAATATTACCTGCGGCGCTACGATTACTCCATAGTGCTGGGGGTTTCTGATCGCTTGAAGGTCTATGTTACAGCCCAAGAATATGTTTATAAACGTGGTTCGCAGGTATCACTATTTGGAAAAACAATGTTAGATAGTGATGTTAAGGATAAACTTCCGTTTGGATTACAGACTGTAATTATTAATCCTATCCGCGGAGAATTTCAGCAACTGGGTATCAATGAGCTTATTAATGAACGTCCTCGTTCAAAGGGCTGATCCAAGATCGGTCGTGAATTAGCGTAGATCAAATAAGGGGCTAAATTCGGCGTGCAATTAAATCGAGGAATAATTAAATTCGATTTTTAATTTCCGTAATCTTATAAGTAAACTTGAGAAGAAAAATGGAGCTAGAATTTCATAAAGAAGAAGGCCGAAAGAATTATCTGATTGCAAAATTTGATGATTTACTAGTTGGTATTAATGAAAGCTATGGTAAATCATTAATGGATGAATTAGTAGCACGTCTGGAAAATACTATTAAAGAGTTTAATGACGAAGTGAGCCAGATGATGCTGCAATTAAAAGAGAATCTAAAGCGAAAAGAGCAATTGCTTCAGAATATTAAAACCAAAAACTCCGAACCCGGCCAATCGTCTGAGTCTGAACCAGTCGGAGATAATTCTATGAGCGACTGGGAAAAACGGTTAGAGACTATTGGGAAATAATCACAGATAGGGGATACTATGAGCATTAAGGATAAAATTATATTTGGGTTGATAGTCGTATTACTAATAGGTGGCGGGTATATCCAATATACTTATACCCAAATAATAGAAATAATGGATGTATTAGCATCTCAGGATCTTTATTCCGAAGCTACGCTTGAAAATCCAATTATTGATACCCATGTTGATCAGGTCAATTCTGAATTCCGCGATGATTTACGCAAATTGAATCTCCAGTTTATTGGGCGCGGAAAACATGTTGCTATAAATCGCAATAATATTGAAGCTAACCTTAAATTGATAAATCGCAATACCGATTCTCTGGCTACTATGATCAACGATGTTCAATTTAATCTTGAAGAATTTGAAAGAGAAACAGAGGATGAATTGGGCAAATTGAAACGTGATCAACAGGATTTGCAAGATAATTATGATTCCTATCGCCGACGTCTTACCCGTCAGATTTCAGATATAGAACAATCCGTTGCAGCACTTCAGAATGATATCAATAAGCTGAATCAAGAAGTATTTGAAAAAGAAGATGAAGATAAAAAAAGATAAGATTTAATTCTGATCATTTATGAGGGCCGTGTTTGCGGCCCTTTTTTTTATATAGCAGGAGTTATAACCATATAACAGCATACGGTTATCCTATTTTATGCTTGCATGATTAGCTGCTGTAATTTTAATATTAGATAGCCAATATTGCAGAAATACTGCACTCTACAATACAGAATAAGGTAATTAGGTGAAACACAATATTAAGTATCTTTTTACGATCCTATTGTTAATAATACTAAGCTCAAATGGATTGAGTCAGAGTTTAAAGCCCTATATTTTAGCAGCGAAGAGTTCAAAATCCGTTACTGAGTTGAGTGAATTAGCTCAATGATACCAGATTCAACCACTCCTTTATTTCCCTTACGCGTTGCGGCTGAACTGTCGAATACATCAATTTATTCCCTGCGGCAATATGTTGATTTGGGATTGATCATCCCTTACAGAAGCGCTACCAACCGACGTTTATATTCTCAGGTAGATATCCAACGGATCAACTGTATCAGAAAATATCTGGATGAGTATGGTTTAAATGTTGCCGGAATAAAAACACTATTCGCTCAGGTACCATGCTGGCTTATCAGACCCTGTTCCGAAAATGACCGTAATAATTGTGATGCCTACTCAGAAATTGCAGAACCATGCTGGAACGTCACTGTCAAGGGTCCGGAATGCCAGAATTCTGATTGTCGGGTCTGCGATGTATATCGCTTATCTGAGAAATGTAATGATCTCAAATCTTTATTCAAAAATTTACCGGAATTAAAATTACCGGATGCTGAAAATCAGCAATCCGAATAGGAGGTGGAGAGAAATATGAAACAACTGCTTATACTGGGTGCCGGAACAGCCGGTACGATGATGGCTAATAAACTTGCGCCTGTTTTAGATAATGAAGAATGGCAAATCACAATTGTTGATCAATTTGAAACCCATTATTATCAACCGGGATTTTTATTTCTGCCCTTTGGGATTTACAATAAGCAGGATGTGATTAAACCTAAACGTGATTTCTTCGCAGCAGGAGTTAATGTAATCTTCTCTACGATTGAAATCATTGAGACGGACAAAAATCAGATAAAACTGAGCGATGGTCGTTTACTACCCTATGATTATCTGATTATTGCGACCGGCACTAAAATCAAGCCTCAGGAAACGGAAGGATTAGCAGATGGTGGTTGGTTTAAAAATATCTTTGATTTTTATACCATTGAAGGTGCCGTGGCCCTGGCCCATTTCTTAAAATTCTGGGAAGGTGGTAAATTGGTCTTGAATATCACTGAAATGCCTATCAAATGTCCGGTAGCGCCCCTGGAATTCGTTTTTCTGGCGGATTGGTGGTTTACCGAACAGGGTATTCGCGATAAAGTGGAAATTGAATTTGTAACCCCTTTACCCGGTGCTTTTACAAAACCGCGTGCTTCAAAGGTTTTCGGCGATTTCCTCGCTAAAAAGAATATCAATTTAACACCTGAATTCAATGTTAGCAGGGTGGACTGGGAAAACAATAAACTCATTTCCTGGGATGAACGGGAATTAAATTATGATCTCCTGGTAACCATTCCCACAAATATGGGTGATGATTTGATCGAACGCTCCGGGATGGGTGATGAGTTGAATTTTATTCCTACCGACAAGCACACTCTCAAAGCGGACGGCCATGAAAATATCTTCGTTATTGGTGATGCCACCAACCTGCTCAGCTCAAAAGCCGGTTCGGTAGCCCACTTCCAGGCTGACATATTGTTTGAGAATTTCCTGAGCGCGATAGAAGGACGTCCGATGCGAGCTAAATTTGATGGCCACGCCAATTGTTATATCGAGTCCGGATTTGGTAAAGGTATATTAATCGACTTTAATTACGATACCGAACCTTTGCCGGGCAAATTTCCCTTGCCAGGTATTGGTCCTTTTTCTCTTTTGGAAGAAACCAAGATGAATCATTATGGTAAGATGATGTTCCGCTGGATGTACTGGAACCTGCTTTTGCGAGGAGCCGAACTGCCGATCGGATCTCAAATGTTAATGGCGGGAAAGAGGTTGTAGCATGGATACACCTGATCTAGCGCAGCAATTGCAAGCTATCCGGAATCAGTTAGATCATATAACTGCTGAAATGGATCTTGCCAGTCGGCGCCGCCGCGAAATAGATGAACTGAAGGACGATCTTACCCTGATTGCCAAAGATGTCTTCAATTCGGCAATTGTTGAATTGGAAGATATTGCGCCGTTTGTAAATACCGGGGATTTTCTTTACCTGATCAAAAAATTCCTACGTAATACCAGCAATATTACCGGATTAATTCATAAGCTGGAAAGCACCATTGATTTCATTGAAGATGGTAAACCGATAGGTAAGGAGTTGTTTAACGATCTCTTATTAAAAATGGACGAGTTAGACCGACGTGGTTACTTCCAATTCTTTTGCGAAACATTCCGCATACTGGATAATATTATCACCAGTTTTACAATTGAGGATCTACAGCAATTGGCGGATAATGTGGTCACAATCCTGAATACTGTAAAAAAATTAACCCAGCCGGATATGTTGATGGTAATGGATAATGCACTGGAAGTATTTCGCAGTCTGAATGTAGAAGATGTAGAGGAATATTCAATTTGGAAGGCAGCACGGGAATTAAACACACCTGAAATGAAAAGGGGACTGGGATTTCTGATTTCCTTCCTGAAAAATGTATCTAAAAATCAAGTAATTGAAAAACAAGAATAGGAGTAACACCATGTCAGTAAAAGAAATAGCAGGGAAAATGATCGAGTTTGATGATGATGATTTCATGGCAGATTATACAGTGTGGGATCAATCCGTGGCTGAAGTATTAGCCAAGGAAGAAGGTATCGATCCCCTAACCAATCGTCATCTCGAGGTATTGGACTTCATGCGCAAAGAATTCGAAGAAAATGGTACCGCACCGTCAATTCGAAAATTAAATAAGTTGAATGTGGTTCCTACCAAGGAATTATATAGCCTGTTTCCCGGTGGACCCGCTAAAAAAGCTGCACGGATTGCCGGTTTAAAAAAGCCCCATGGCTGCATTTAAGGAGGAAATTATGAGTACTAAACCAGAACCGATCAAAAGAGTATCAATTATCGTAGCTCATGGTGGACTTGATGAAGTATATCCCGCACTGATAATGGCTAACGGCGCCCGCATGGAAGGAATTGAAGCATCGCTATTCTTTACCTTCTTTGGTCTGAATGCCTTGATCAAGAAAACCATGAAGAACCTGAAGATTGCGACCGTT
>JABMQW010000011.1 GCA_013203115.1 Fidelibacterota bacterium | reverse complement strand
GTTCAAGACTCTTATTAATACATGTAATATACAATATTATTAACTATTTATTAATCACTAATCGTCATCTTTTTACCCCCCAACTCTAATCCTCTTGACAGTGCGTTTTCACACAGCCTCTTCAGGACGGGGTTGAAAATTTAAAAAAAAACGTTGTTACGTCGTTCACGGCGTTATTACTAAAAATTGAAAAGGGCATGAATGCCCTGATATAATTTTTGTTAATCTATTCCCCGTCCTGAAGGACGGGGCTATGGAAAAACACTAAAGGGTTTCTTCAGATTACACCATCAAAACAGCTGATAATTAGTACAGAGCCAATTATATTTAACGACCGTCAGTTTTCTCATCAGGCGGCGGCACCGAATCGATTATCTGCCGGATAAATGTTTCCATCTTGGTATAATGTGACCCCTTCCAGTAGACTTTACAGCATCCACGGCATTGAACGAAGTCCTCATAATACTGCTTTGTTTTAACTTCCAATTGATCAAGGATAGCGGTTTTAGCCACCTGATCCAGCAGTCCGTTACAGTGCAGGCAGCGGGTGAACGGTTTCAGTTGCTGCCCCAGATCGAACCGATGGATTAATTCTTTAATCTGCCGGTCCGGGTTTGAAGAACTGACCAGGTATCCGCGCTGGACAATATTATGCATTAACAACTGACGGTCACCGGTTAAGAGAATCCGCTTTTGTACTGCTACCTGTTCCAGAAGATCGGCTTTGGTGTAAGTGTTGGAATAATTCACGTCCAGTCCCAATAAACGCATATTGCGAGCCAGTTTGCCCAGGTGTACATCCGCTACAAAACATAACTGCCGTAGAGGCTTTGTCTGGAGTCGTGTCAACCCGGAAATATCCAGGCTCTCAAAAACGGGATAAACGCTTATTCTATCACCGTCCTGTACCTGATGATCAAACCCTGTCGACTGGCTGTTGATCAGGATCAAATCGACCTCGGTGTGAGGTATCCCATAGGATTGAATAATATCCTTTACGGTGGTTTTATGGTCGAGTTTTTTGAACTGCGGCTTTTTGCGTTGCTCCGGTTTCAGGAAATCATTTAATTCTTCATAAAAGCGGATTTGAACGGTGATCGGCATATCAAAACAACCGGTGGAGCCCGGCTGTGCGGGCAATTTCAAGTGCTTTTTGATATTCTTGGCGGGTGATCGGACGATTAATTTCATTGTATCGTTCCTCATCCACTTCGTGCTGCGGTCGGTACTGTGCCATTAGATTGACTGCCGTGTCCATGGATAGTTCATTGGCAATGAACTTGAGTATCTGGCTGGTATCGCTGGTGTGGCCGGGCATCAGCAAGTGGCGTATTAAAAGGCCTCGTTGGGCAATTCCGTTTGAATCTAATACGAGATCGCCTACCTGACGGTGCATTTCCTGCAGGTTCCGGCGGAGAATTGCCGGGTAGTCCGGTGCATTCAAATAGCGTTTCGCCGAGCTAAGATTCCAGAATTTCACATCGGTTAGGTAGATATCCACAATTTGATCCAGCAGCTTGAGAGCAGTTAAACTGTCATAACCGCTGGTATTAAAAACCAGGGGTATGACCAGTCCTTTTTCTATGGCATACGGTAAACTTTCGAGGATCGGTACAACAACGTGGGAAGGAGTTACAAGATTAATATTGTGACAACCCTGGTCCTGAAGTTCAATCATCATGTTGGCCAGGTTAGTGGCGGAAATCGGGTAACCATTGGTTGAATTACTGATTTCCCAGTTCTGACAGAAGGCACAGTGTAGATTGCAGCCATAAAAGAAAATTGTTCCCGATCCCCTGAATCCTCGCAGGCAGATTTCTTCACCGTGATGGGGAAAATAGCTGGAAACTTGAGCCTTTTGATAAATGCCGCAGACTTTGCCGGGCACAAGGTTGCGGTCCACCCGGCATTCCCGCGGGCAGAGACAGCAGTCTTTCATCAATTCCTGACCGATTCGAATCTGATCTGTCAATAGACCGGAAGCGGAGGCTTCTAAATAAGCCGGTTCAAATGTTACGGGCATAGTTAAGCTATCATTACCAGTTATTTGATCGATGCCAGCGCAAGCTGGATTAAACTTAAATTAATACTATCTTGAGTGAACCGCCATAATTATTAAAGTACTGGCAGCCCGTTAAAATCATATCCGGTCGTTCTTTGAAGAATTAAATCAAATGGTTATTTTCCCGGATCGAATCTCTTAAAACCACTATCAAGTAAGCGAATATCATGCGTAATAATATTAAGCTATTGATTTGTATATCGATCTCATTGTCAGTCAGTTGTGAGATGAAAAAGTCCAATAGCAGTTATCTTTTTGACCTCCCGGAACCGACCCTGAAACCGGCAATCTTTGCAGCCCAGCAGATTTCAACCACCGCTGCCAACGAGCGGGATATCTGTATCTCCGGCGATGGTAATGAAATCTATTTTTCCCGCGGTGGAAAGATTATGGTTATTACCAGGCAGAACGGTGTATGGGCTACAGCGGAAGTAGCGACTTTTTCCGGTGAATATCCGGAATTTGAAGCCCAATTAACACTTGTTGGCCACGCCATCTATTATATTTCGCGTCGACCTCTCAGCGGAACCGGGGAACCGGAGAATTGGCAGATTTGGTACTCTGAACGGCAGGATACCAATTGGTCTGAGCCCCGCAGGCTAAATAATGAAATGGATTTTTATCCCACTTTCACAGCCAGTGGATACATGTATTTCACTGATGCTCAGAATGATATTTACCGCACCGTTTTTTCCAGTGGCCAAATGGGAGCAAGGGAGAAACTGCCGGAGGTGATCAACACTGACCAGGCAGAATATAACGCCTTTATCGCTCCCGATGGGAGCTACCTTATTTATTCCAGCCATAACCGGCTCGGGGAGCTGGGTGGGGGAGACCTCTACATCAATTTCCGTAATGCAGATGGCAGTTGGGGTATTGCCAGGCATATGGGGCCGGGGATTAATTCTCCTGCCTTAGATTACTGTCCCTACGTGAGTCCCGATGGGAAATATTTCTTCTTCTCCAGCCGGCGAGGTGGTGATGAGGATATATACTGGGTCGATGCCAAAATTATTGACCATCTGAGGATGGTAAACCTGGATTGCATTACTGGAATAATGACCGAGCTTGATAGCAATGGTTTTGACCAGGCAATAGCATATTATCGACAGTACATCAACGATTATTCTGACTATGCCGATTATGATGGAAGTGTCCTGCAGGCCGTAAAAAACAGGCTGCTGGCTCAGGGGCTAATCGAGACGGCCTGTGAGATGATCAGTTTTTACAGCAAAGAATACCCCAATTATCAGCCTTTAATCACTGACCTTGAATATTCTGTTTTATCTAGTGATGTTATTCAATTTACTAAAACAAATGCTGAGCTCACCGCCCAGCAGGATTCTTTACCGGATAATTTCGAGCAGCAGATAAATTTATTGGGTTACCACTATCTTCGGATCCAGTTATTACCTCAGGCAACCGCAATTTTCAAGTTAAACACGCAGTTGTTTCCCGAGTCATTCAACGTTTTCGATAGCTACGCTGAAATATTGCTGGCCCGCGGCGATACATCTGCTGCTATCATTAATTATGAGAAGTCATTGGATTTAAATGCCCAAAATGATAATGCCCGAACAATCCTGACCAAGCTGGTAAAATAATTGTTAATATTACTGTAGAATTCCAAACGTTTTTGGTATTTGATTGTTAATTTCGCTGTCGTTTCAACCTAACCTGGCTATACCATGAAAACCACGACAGTGAGAAAAATCCTTTGCAGGAGAATAATTGTGAAGTATCAACTGATATCAACGCTGATAGCGGGAGTAATTATTATGTCATGCAATTCAACCGATAATCCGTTTTTTAGCGAATGGGATACGCCTTTTATGGTACCGCCATTTGATCTGATCAAGGTGGAACATTATTTGCCAGCCCTGAAGGAGGGAATCGAGCGACAGAAAGTAGAGATTGCCGCTATCGTGAACAGCTCAGAGCAGCCGGACTTCAGCAATACCATTGAAGCCTTTGAAGCCAGCGGCCGGTTTCTGGAACGGGTCGAAAATGTTTTTGATAATATCAGCGGTACTGATGCCACTGACGAATTAGACAACATCGAAGAAGCTTACAGCTCGATTAAATCGGATCACCGAAGCGATATCCTGCTTGATGAAAAACTGTTTGCCCGGATCAAAGCAGTCTATGAAAAAACCGAACGTAAGCGACTAACCGTCGAGCAGAGCACGTTGCTCAATAAAATTTACCAGGATTTTTCCCGCAATGGCGCTAACCTTGAGTCTCGGGACAAACAAGAACTGCGGGAAATCAATGCTGAGCTGGCCTTGCTAAAAATAGAGTTCGGACAGAATATCCGAAAAGAGAATAATAGCTGGGAAATAGTGCTAGAGGATGAAGCGGATCTGGTTGGATTGCCGAAACGGGTACGGCAGTCCGCTGCTCAGTTGGCGAACGAAAGGAATCAGCCCGGGAAATGGTTGTTCACCCTGGATAAACCCAGTTGGATACCGTTTCTGCAATATTCCAGCCGGCGTGACTTACGCGAAAAAATCTATAACGCTTATATAAACCGCGGCGATAACAACAATCAGTTAGACAATAAGGAGCGCTTGGTTAAGATTATCAATCTCCGTATCCGAAGATCTGAATTACTCGGGTATGAAACCTATGCCGATTATGTACTGGAACGCAGTATGGCCGGCAAACCTAAAGCGGTATATGATTTACTCGATAAACTATGGCAGCCCGCCCTGAAGCGCGCTCATGCCGAAGCCGTGGAAATTCAGCAGTTAATCGATCAGGAAGGGGGCGGTTTTAAGTTGCAATCCTGGGACTGGTGGTATTATTCCGAAAAAATTCGGCAGGCAAAATACAATATCGACGAGACGCAGTTGCGATCCTACTTCGAAATAAACAATGTTCGTCAGGGCGCTTTCCTGGTCGCGAATCGTTTGTTTGGAATTACTTTTACCGAGCGAACTGATTTGCCAATCTACCATCCGGAAGTAAAAACTTTCGAGGTAAAGGAAGCCGACGGCAGGCATCTTGGAATCCTTTATACCGATTACCACCCCCGGCAGGGAAAACAGGTCGGCGCCTGGTGTAACGGATTTCGCTCCCAATCCAATCGCAAAGGCAACTGGGTTAGTCCGGTAGCTATTAATGTCTGTAATTTTTCCCGTCCCACCCGTGAATTACCCGCCCTGTTGAGCTTTTACGAAGTGACTACTCTGTTTCATGAATTTGGGCACGCATTGCACGGGCTACTCCGTAATCGTGTCTATACCAATCAATTAATGCCCCGCGATTTTGTGGAATTACCCAGCCAGATAATGGAGAATTGGGCCATGGAACCGGAAGTACTGCGGGAATATGCAATCCATTATGAATCCGGTGAGGTAATTCCGGAAGAACTAATTGAAAAAATTACCAAATCCCGACTACATAACCAGGGCTTTGAGATGGTGGAATACCTGGCGGCGTCATTTCTGGACCTGGATTGGCATATCCTGACCGAAGTTGGACAACGAGATCCCAACGAATTTGAAAATGCTTCCTTTGCTAAAATGGAATTGCTGCCGGAAATCATTTCACGTTATCGCAGTCCGTATTTTAATCATATCTTTTCCGGTGGTTATTCTGCGGGATATTACAGCTACATTTGGGCTGCGACTTTAGACACCGATGCATTTCAAGCCTTTAAGGATACCGATTTATATAACCCTGAATTAGCGGCGAAATACCGGAAGTACATTCTTGGACTCAGCGGAACCGAGGATGTGGCAGTGACTTACCGACGTTTTCGCGGACGTGATGCAGAGATTGAACCGTTGTTGGCCAGGCGTGGCTTGCTCAATGAGCACTAATTTTAAGGTTGATTTAATTTGTAAAAGGTTGTTTTTCTGTAACTATTAGTTGTGAAATTCATCACTATTTAGAACAGTAGTTAATGCTTACCTTTTATGCTGTAGTAGGATAGAGAAACGGTGAAATCCAACCATAAAATACTAACTCTATTACTCATACTTGGCTTCTCGTTAAGTATAAGTGCCCAGCCCGCTGGTTATAATTATCGGAAAAAGCTGATCATCAGCAGTTCCCAGGTCGGCGGGACATCTGACTTGGTGGATTTCCCGGTTTTGGTCAGTTTCACACACAACGATCTCCGTTCGACCGGTAATAGTGGCGGTGTTGCTAATCCCAGTGGATATGATATGATTTTTACAGCTGCTGATGGTTCAACCCTGTTAGACCATGAAATGGAAAAGTACAGCTCCACTACCGGTGAATACATCGGCTGGGTCCGCATTCCTGCGCTGTCGTCCACGGTAGATACGGATATTTATTTATATTTTGGTAATTCAACGATTTTTTCTGATCAATCCGTGAACACTACCTGGAATTCTAATTATCTGGCCGTCTGGCATTTTAATAACGGAATTACCGATGCCTCCAGCAATGGCCGAGTTCTAGTGGATAATGGCACTGCTGCTTCCAGCATCGGTAAGATTGCCGGCGCACGCCAGTTTGCTGGTAATGGTGATGATTTGGGAGATGCTACTTCATCGGCTTACCTTGATGGACTGGCTGCGCTGACAGTCTCACTGTGGGCTAAAGCTGATGTAACAGGAACCGATAAAGGGCTAATATTTGGCGATACACCAACCGGCAATGAGGATCGATTGGGTATCCGTTATGACGCAGCCGCCACTTCCAGTGGTGGAACTAATATTATCCATTGCTCTCTTAAAACAGGTAATAACAATAAAGTTCGTCTTGAGAGTAGCGGTGGCGTTCAAACCACTAACTGGCAGCAAATCGCGACTACTTGGGCCGAGACTAATCCAATGGTGCTTTATCTGGACGGTGCGTTAGATACACCTGGCTATACTAATTCTAAAAATGGAACAACATCCGGCAGTTCAAACCTTTTTATTGGAAAAGGGTCTAGGGATGGTACAACCAGTTCTTGGGACGGTCTGATTGATGAAGTGCGGATTTCTAATATTGCCCGTTCGGCAGATTGGCTGTCTACCGAATACAATACTTCCAGTAATCCCGCCACATTCTTTTCGGTCAGCGTTGTGAATGAAGCCCCTGTTCTAGCCGATATTGAAACCATTGCTCTGAACTATGCCGCAGGATCGGGTGCGGTTAATATTACTCTGTCGATTACTTCCTCAGACTACAGTGATCTAAATCTCAGCAGTGCTCAGGTGGCGATTACCGCTAATTATCTCAATACAGAAGATGTTTTGGGCTTCAACGATCAGAATGGTATAACCGGCAGTTGGAACTCCACTACCGGTATCCTCAGTTTATCAGGATCGGCTTCCCTGGCAGATTATCAAACTGCCCTTCGTGCAGTAACCTATACCAATACCAATGCCACGCCATCTGCAGCGGTAAGAACAATAAGTTTCACTGTTAACGATGGAAGCGCCGACAGCAATACCTTGACCCGCGATATTTCCCCTAGTTTCACCAATTCAGCCCCGGTATTGGCCAATCTGGAAACTGCCGCTCTGGATTATACCGATGGCGGCTCACCAGTAGCGCTCAGCTCCACGTTGACTGTTTCCGATGCGGATGATGCCTATCTGGAAAGCGCAACGGTGGAGCTCACCACAAATTATCTTAATGGCGAAGACCTGCTGAGCTTTACCAATACCGCCAGTATCAGTGGTAGCTGGAATTCATCCTCTGGAATACTGACACTCACCGGTACGGCCGCTGTTGCTGATTATCAGACTGCCTTGCGAGGTGTTACATATTCAAACCTCAATCCCGATCCCTCTACTCTCAACCGAACCTTTGCGATCATCGTGAATGATGGAACCGATGCAAGCAATACAGTTACCCGGGACATTATAGTCACGTCGGTTAATGATGCTCCCACGCTGTCATCAATTGAAACGAGCCCCCTTACGTATAACCCCGGGGACGGAGTCGTTCAGATCACTGCCACGATTGTTCCTGATGATGGGGATAATACCAATTTCGACAGTGCAACTGTCCAGATTACCGATAACTATTTTTCCAGCGAAGATGTTCTGGCTTTTACTGATCAGCTTGGAATTACCGGCAGTTGGGATAATATTACCGGAACTTTGACCTTGTCAGGTACAACCACCATTTCTAATTACCAGACAGCTTTACGCGCTGTTACTTATGAGAACACCAACGCAACGCCTGCTTACTCAACACGGACAGTATCTTTTATAGGAAATGATGGTACTGATGATAGTACTCCAGCCACTCGTAACATTGCCTGGGGTACTCCCGGTACCTTAAGTGACCTCCAACTGTGGCTGCGCTCGGATGTTGGTGTTTACAGCGATGCTGGGATAACGGCGGCTATTGAAGGTGAATCTGCCGTGCAATGGAACGATCAGAGTGGTAATAACCACCACTTTACTTCCGATCTAAAAAAACCGGTGTTTCGCAGCGCTGCCGCAACTTTGAATAATGCCGCTGCCCTGGAATTTATAGGTAACAAGGATTCATTCACTGATGACGATGGTGAATTGTATATCAACGGAATGACGGAGTTCACAACTTTTGCCGTAATTAATTCTGACGTGACAGGTACGGATAATGGTTTTATTATCGCCAGTGCTCCTGCGGGGGTCGATCAATATTTTACGATCCGCTATGATGCCACTGGTGACATTGGGGCAGCTTCTAATGTTATTCGCACCAGTATTATCAGCAATACCACAGCCAACCAAATGGAGAGCGCTGCCGATTTCCAGTCTACTTCTGGCCAAATCGTTGGATGGGAATGGCAGTCCGGGAATGACTACAATCTATATGTCGATGGTGTATTGAATAATCCCTCTGCCTCAAGTTCCCCACCATCAGGATCAATAGCATCGGCTACTGAATTAACGATAGGCCGTGGCTCCCAAAATAACAATGATAGTTGGGATGGTCTGATCGCTGAAATAATTATCTATGATCGCCTGTTATCAGGTTCTGAGCGCATCAGTATTGAAGATTATTTATCCCAGAAATATGGCATAAGTGTGCGCTTACTGGATCCAGCCACAGGTGGAGAGACAATCTCCGCCGATGATGCCAACACTAGTTTTACAACTCTATCCGGACCACGAATAACCGAAGATGTGATTGGTGAGCTCAGTCTGAACGGCACGATTGTATTGAGTGCTCCGGCTGGTTATGAGTGGAATACTGCTACCACTCCGACCGTGACAATTCAACCGGCTTATGGAACAGCCACTACACTGGCAGTTTCTTATACCAGCAGTACAGCTTCTCAGGTCACATTCACAGTGAGTGCAGAATCCAGCGCGCCGGATAAACCAGGTGAAGTTATCTTTGGCAATCTTCAGGTACGACCCACCACCGGAAGTCTACCAAATACTGGTAATATTACCAATGCGGGTACGACCGGTCCATCCGGCGATACCAATTTTGGGACCCTGATGATGGTACACGGCACCGCCGCTAAGCTGTCTTTCGATCAATCTCCCGTCAATACCAGTATCAGCGAAGTCATTACTCCTTATCCAACCATTCAGGTAAACGACCAATATGATAATGTGGTGGACACCACTGCGATTAATATTGTCATTACCCGTACTACTGGCACTGGTAATCTTGGTGGTACAACTACTCAAGCCACCGATGCCACCGGCCTGGCGACCTTCAATGATCTCACAGTTGATGCAACCGGGGTAAAACGAATCACTGCCAGTTCCGGTAGTTTGACAGCAATAGAAAGCGCTGATTTTTCGATTTTATCGTTGGGTGAGTTCACTACTTTTCTGGTTGAGCGGGAGAGCGGTGGTGATATTCTAACGCACACGGCGGGTGAGGCTTTTAATATCAAAATTTCAGCTGTGGATGGCACCCAAACCCTGGATGCCAGTTTTGCCGGTACCGTCGATATTACTTCCAATGGTACCCTGGGTACCGGATCGGGAACGACAGCCAATTTCACCGGGGGTATCCTGGCATCCCATACGGTCAGTATTACCAACACGGGCAATTTTAATATTACCGCCACCAATTCTTCCGGGACAGAAACGGGCAATTCTAATAGTTTTACGGTCAATCCCGGCACTGCCGATCCAACTACTACGACAATTACAGCTGATCCAACCATCCTGGTTAACGATGGCTCCAGCACATCAACGATCACGGTCCAGGTCAAGGATGATCAGGGTAATAATCTGACCAGCGGTGGAGCGTCAGTCAATTTGATCACCGATGCAGGAACCCTGCTGGGCAGCATTACCGATCAGGGTGATGGCAGTTATACACAAAGCCTGCAATCATCATTAAACATCGAAACTGCCACCATTACCGGAGTTTTAAATGCCGTCAGCATTTCCGACAACGCCACAGTAATGTTTAATCAGTATAATACCGAATGGGAAAGCAGCCTGGGAGGCGAAACCTATACCAGTGAATGGGAGGATGTGCG
>JABMQW010000106.1 GCA_013203115.1 Fidelibacterota bacterium | reverse complement strand
TGCCTGCGCTGAGACTTCGGCAGACAGGCGGCGGATGTCGCTAGTTGTGGATAACCCTCCGAAGCCATGCCGACGCACTAATTGTGCTTTGGCAGAAAGGCCTTGGCGTAGATGGGAACTTTCACAAAGTTAATAGTTTACTAATTCAGTCCGGGGCAGCCGGTATCAGGTAGATCACTTCATCTAACATATCGCCGCTCAGTGCTTTAACTTTGCGTTCAGCGATGATTTCGCCATTCAGTGTTTCAGCAATTTTACGGCTTGGTTGGTTGCGGCGGTCAACTGGATATATGAAACTATCAACCATCAGTGTCCGCTCACTCCATTTTTTAAGTGCGCTAATAGCCTCGAATCCCAATCCTTTTCCCTGGGCTCCTTTCTTAAGCCAGATGCCGAACTCCGGCTGATTGGCTTTTCCAGTGTTGTGCAGCCCGCAAACACCTGAAAATTCACCGGACTGCTGATCGAGAATCACGAAAATTAAATCTGTTCCCGCTGCACGTTGCCGGCTGGCAGCCCTGATAAATTGCTCGGTTTCGCTGATTTTTTCAGCACTGCGCGGAAACATATATACCGTGATTTCAGGTGTAAACTCAGTATAGATTGCGTTCGTATTATTCATTGTTATCGGTTTTAGAACAATCCGTGTTCCTTCGATACTGTCGGGACAGACAACGGTTTGGCCGTTTTTCATCTTTAAGCTGATTGCCTTGGATTCTTCAGTTGGCTGAGTCATGATTCCATTTTATTGTTATATTTGACGGTCTCGTAAAAAGAAGTTTGGGTGTCATTCTGAATGAAATGAAGAATCTCTGATATTATTAATATTATATTAGTTATGAGATTCTTCGCTGCGCTCAAGAATGACAATTTAGGACTTTTTACGAGTTCATCATATTTATTATTGTAAAAATTACAAATATTTTTACTACTAAAACTGGATAACCTTGCGGAAGAGGACTATTTAAACTTTGCAAAGTGAATTATTGAAGTTAATAATCACCTCAGGTTATAAAAGCGGCTGAAACAGAAGGTTTGTCACTTTCACCAAGCTGATCGGTGGACTTAAATTCCCTGAAGGAGGATCAACCGATGTCTTTACAATCGATTAACCCGGCTACCGGTGAACTAATCCATGAATACAATGAAATGGATGTTCCTGAGTGGGGTAAGATATTGTGTCAGGTTCAAACAGATTTTGAACAGTGGCGCAGGACTGATTTCACCAGACGTTCTAAGAAAATGCACAGGGCTGCCGATGTATTGCGAGAGAATAAACAACCCTTGGGTGAAGTGATCACTAACGAAATGGGTAAACCCCTGTCTGAAGCAATGGCCGAGGTGGAAAAATGTGTCTGGGTCTGTGATTATTACGCTGATAAGGCAGCCACATTTTTAGCCGCTGAAGATGTTTCTACTGAGATGTACCGCAGTTATGTGGCTTTTCAACCCTTGGGAATTATGCTGGCGGTTATGCCCTGGAATTTCCCTTTCTGGCAGGTGTTTCGATTTGCCGCTCCCGGACTGATGGCTGGTAACGGAGCCGTACTCAAACACTCCTCTAATGTGAGCGGTTGTGCTTTGGCCATCGAAGAAATCTTCCGGGAAGCGGGGTTTCCGGTAAACCTATTCCGTACGCTACTGATTGGCTCTGGGCAAGTGGGGAAGGTGATTGATCACTCATTGGTGAAAGCCGTAACGCTCACCGGTAGCACGCCGGCGGGAAGGGCCGTGGCGGCGCGGGCGGGTTCCGCCCTGAAAAAAACAGTGTTAGAACTGGGCGGCAGCGATCCATATATAATTTTGGCTGATGCTGATTTGGACAAGGCTGTGGAAGCTTGCGTTTTTGCCCGTTTGCTCAATTCCGGGCAGAGCTGCATTGCCGCCAAACGATTTATCGTCGTAGCGGATGTCGCTGAACGGTTCGAGCAATTATTGCTTGATAAAATGCGCGCTAAAAGCATGGGTGATCCGATGACGAAAGTAGATCTGGGACCAATGGCAAGAAATGATTTACGGGATGAACTGCACCAGCAGGTAATTCGAAGCGTAAAGACAGGTGCTGTGTTACTATTGGGCGGTGTAATACCACGGGGAGCTGGTGCTTATTATCCACCGACGATACTGACGAACGTTAAACCGGGGATGCCAGCCTTCGATGAAGAATTGTTCGGTCCGGTGGCGGCGATTATCCGTGCTGGTGACGAAGCGGAGGCAATTGCCCTCGCCAATAAATCGGATTTTGGTCTGGGAGCAGCACTGTTTACTCAGGACTTGGAAAAGGGTCAGCGAATCGCCGAGCAGGAGCTGGAAGCAGGTTGCTGTTTCGTCAATGATTTCGTACGTTCCGATCCGCGCTTACCCTTCGGCGGAGTGAAAATGTCCGGGTACGGCCGCGAGCTGGCTCAATTCGGGATTCGAGAATTTGTCAATATCAAAACGGTATGCATCAAATGAAAACAGTATTATTAAAGCTAATCATGATATTATTTCTCACAGGAGTAATCAATGCCCAGGAAAACCGAATCTTCTGGGATGGTGGTGACTGGAAAAGAATTACAGCTCTGGCTGATCACAACCCGAATATGACCTACCGGATCAAGGCTGCTTATGTAAATGGTGTGCTGGATGGGCGCCTATTCTATTATTTGAAGACCTGGGCCGTGCAGCAATCATTCGCTGATAGTTTATATGCTGAAACTGTGGATTATCTTACCACCCGCGAGTTGGTGAATACACTTGATAATTTTTATGCCGATCCCCTGAATACGTACATACCGGTACCATCGGCTGTAATAATTGCCACCATGTATGCCGAACGGATTTCCTTAGATCTGATTGATCAATATATTAAGCAGACCAAATTCTGGATCAATGAACTTCAGTTGAACATGGAACAGGAAGGCTGGAATAAGCTGCTGGATGAAAAATTGGACAAGCATCTGCAGAAAACCGCGAATTGAATGCACCGTTCTGATTGTATGCTTTAAATTATATGGCTATGTTCCATGAAACGACTGAATTAACGCCTAAATTATTCAGTAGCCCCGTCCTTCAGAGGCTGTGTGAAAATTAATTCCACACTTTTATGTGAGTATTCCTTCATTTCCGAACATAAACTCCCATTCCCGGGGCCATATTATTGAAATAAATGGCTGACAACCCTTTTTAACCCGCATTCCAACTGTAATTCA
>JABMQW010000105.1 GCA_013203115.1 Fidelibacterota bacterium | reverse complement strand
GTTCCGTATCAGCCTGCACCTCGGCCCTTAAAATAGCACCTGTTGATAGATGTACGATCCTGTAATACTCCTTAACATTAGCAGCCTGTGTTCCTTTTCCTACTCCGGGTGGTCCCAGTAAAACCAGTTTCATCATTATCCTCTTTATTGATTTAGATTAAAATTCCGGCTACAGTAGCCGTCAGCCAGGAAGCGAGCGCTCCCCCGATCATAGCTTTCAAACCCAGCTTAGCCAGATCCTTGCGACGATTGGGAGCTATGCCGCCGATTCCGCCCATTTGAATACCGATGGAGGCGAAATTAGCAAACCCACACAGGGCGTAACTGGCAATGATGGCGCTCCGGTCCGATAGTGCGGAAGCTGCCCTCAGATCACCTAGATCGGCATAGGCGATTAATTCGGTTAAAATGATTTTTTCGCCCATAAGCGTTCCGACTATTCCGGATTCACTCCAGGGCACACCCATGGTCCAGGCCAGGGGTCTAAAGCAGAAGCCCAGGATTTCCTGGAGCGAGAGACCTACTAAACTCAAGAAGGCATTTACCAGGGCAATTATAGCTACAAAAGCAACTAACATGGCGGCAACGTTGGCGGCTAATTTCATACCATCAGTCGCGCCGCGACCAATGGCTTCCATGGCATTGGAATCCGGCTTTTCAATCTCAATTTTCAGAGTGCCACTGGTCTCCGAATCTTCGGTTTCGGGATAGATTATTTTAGCAACGACCAAAGCGGCCGGGGCGCTCATTATGGAAGCGGCCATTAAATGACCGGCAATCCCGGGAACATCACCTAATATCTTTACATAAATTGCCATAATACCACCTGCTACAGTAGCGAATCCGCCGGTCATAACTGCCATCAATTCTGATTTAGTCATATGGCTGATAAACGGTCGGATCATCAAGGGTGCCTCGGTTTGTCCGATGAAAATGTTAGCAGAGACGCTGAGTGTTTCGGCACCGCTGGTTTTCATGGTTTTTTGCATGGCCCGGGCGATCCATTTAACGAAAAACTGCATTATACCCAGGTGATAGAGCATGGCCATCAGGGCGGAAAAGAAAATGATGGTTGGTAAAACTCGGAAGGCAAAATTCATTAACGGACCTTCTACGACGCCGGTCCCGAATGATTTAAACAGAAAATCACTCCCCGCATCGGAAAAGCTCAACAGCTTCTTTATGACTTTATCAACTAAACTAAAGAAAGGTTTACCAATTGGTGTTTTAAGGATAAATAGCGCGAATAAGAGTTGTAGACTCAGTCCCCCAAAAACCATGCGCCAGGGAATTGCCCGGCGATTATTCGAGAGGCCATAAGCAATGGCTAACAGGGTAAAAAGTCCTAGAATACCAGTATATCGTTCCATTAGTCCTCCGGTGGTTCGTAACAGTTGCGGCAGCGGGCTTCGTAAATATCGGCTTCCCCGACCACTACCTGAGCCGAATCCTTGGTCAAGCGCTGGGTAAAATTGGCAGGATTGCCGCAAACCATGCAGATGGCCTGCAATTTATCCAAATAGTCAGCTTCACACATCAGCCGGGGCATGGGACCGAAAGGAACGGTCCGGAAGTCTTTATCAAGACCAGCCACAATCACCCGTTTACCTCGTAGGGCTAAAGTCTTGCAAACATCCACCAGTTCCTCGTCGAAAAACTGAGCTTCGTCAATCCCGATTACTTGCGCACGCTCACAGAATGGAAGAATTTCGTGAGCTTTTTTGATGATATGGGATTCCATGCGCAGTTGGCTATGTGAAACGATGTGCTTTTCACTGTAACGGATATCGATTTGTGGTTTGAATATGGCTGTTCTAAGCCGGGCAATCTCAGCCCGCCTTAAACGGCGCATCAGTTCCTCGGTTTTACCGCAGAACATACTGCCGCAGATTACTTCTATCCAGCCCGTGCTGAGATTTGTGTTTATCATTGGTTAATTATTTTAGAGTTACGAGTTACAAGTGACTGGAGGATGGAGACTGGAGACCGGAGAATGAAGGATGGAGAATGGAGTAATATCAAAATTTTTCCTTTCGGACCTGTATTAATTTATATAGCATTGCAGATGTCTTCTTGGTTCTGTCGATAAATTCGGATGCTTGAGATTTATCCAAAATACCGGTTTCCATAGAAATATAAAGTTGCGTTCTTAATTCCGCACAGGAGCCTTTGGCAATGTATAAAAACTGTATGAATTCTTTATTTCCTTTCCGTTCGAATCTTTCAGATATGTTTGAGGGAATCGAGACCACTGATCTTTGAAGCTGGTCTCTGAGCCTATAATCTTTACATCCCTGTAAAACCTTATAAATATCAACCGAAAGTCTAACGCCTTCTTTCCATACTTCCAAATCTTCAAATCTCTCTATATTACCCATTTATTCCTTATACCTGTTACCGTTCCCCTGCTTCCCAACCTATGCCAAGGCTTCGGCTGGCAGGCGGTCTGCCGTTTCCTGTCTCCTGTTTTCGGTTTGGCTTTAGTGATGATGAGTATAAACGATGCTCCTGATGCTGCAATAATAGTAAGAATAGAGAAAAAATTCTATAAATTATTTTCTCTCGGCTAAAAAAGAATCGATCTTGGTTCGCAGTAAATCAACCGCGACTTTATTCTTTCCGCCTTCCGGAATAATCAGATCGGCATATTCCTTAGATGGTTTGACGTATAAATCATGCATGGGACGAACCGTAGTTATATATTGATCGATCACGGACTGGGTAGTGCGGCCACGCTTTCTGATATCACGGCTGAGCCGGCGGATGAAGCGAATGTCGGGCGGAGTTTCAACATAAATTTTTATATCCATCAGCTTCCGCAATGCGGGGTAGTGCAGCACCAGGATTCCCTCCAGAACAATTACGTGATGGTGTGTGATTGTGACTGTTTCCGGTTTGCGCGTGTGGATGGTAAAATCGTAAAGCGGTAGTTCGATTGTCGCACCGGCTAAAAGTGCCGTAAGCTGGCTTTGGAACAGGTCAATATCAATCGCTGCGGGATGATCGAAATTCTGCTGCTGTCGTTTTTCCAGAGGCAATTGCGATAAATCATGGTAATAAGCATCCTGCTCGATTACAACCACCTCGCCCGGGCCGTAGGCGTGTTTTAATTTGCGGGCAATTGTGGTTTTCCCGGAACCGGTACCCCCGGCGATTCCGATGACAGTTGGTTTATTCCTCATTCCAGATTCTCGGGTCCGAAAGCATCCGGTAGCAATTCTTTACTGGTGGTACTTCGAATAAGGGTATCTTGATCGACAATATAGACGGGTATATCGCCGCATAATTCCCAGATCACCTGGCGGCAAGCGCCACAGGGACCCCCCCCATTCGCGGTTGCTACTGCCAGAGCCTTGAAAGCGCTATGACCTTCGGCCAGGGCCCGAAATAAGGCGACTCGTTCGGCACAGCAGGTCAGGCTGAAACTGGCCGATTCTACGTTACAGCCCCCGATAATGGTATCGCTGATAGTTAAAACCGCCGCCCCGACCGAATAATTGGAATAGGGCACCCGGGCTTTCTGACGCATAGCCTGAGCAGTAGTAATCAATTGCGCTTTAAGGTTTTCATTCATGATTAATCACTGTTTTTTAATTGCGTTCAAAACGAACAATTCTAAAGATCCGGTCCAGGATAACACCCGTTAGAAATCCGCCGATGTGGGCGAACCAGGCTACACCACCGGTAGTATTAATACCCAGCGAGCCCAACCCGTTGGAAAGTTGGGTCAGGAACCAAAGACCTAATACGATAAAAGCCGGCACACGCATGGTGGTTATAAAAAATAGTAGAAATACAAATACATGTACCCGGGCCCGCGGATAACGAAACATGTAGGCGCCCAACACACCGGCAATAGCGCCGCTGGCGCCGATCATTGGGGAGATCGACGAAATATTCATTAAAATCTGTATCAGGGCTGCGCCGACTCCGCTGAGCAGGTAAAAGATGGCGAAACGGCGGTGCCCCAGTCCGCTTTCCATATTATCGGCAAAGATCCACAGGAACAGCATATTGAACAACAAATGTCCCAGACCACCATGCATGAACATCGAAGTAAAGATGGTGATCAATGGTGTGTGGGGCTGGGCTTCCAGGTTGATAGAGCGTTTGGTCACCTGCCGGAGATTAATTTCATGATCCTGAATGATAGTATCATTAGCAACCCCAATAACCTTGGCCGGAATCAGTCCATAACTGAGGGTGAATTCATAATCGGACCGGGGATCCAGGCTCAACTGAAACAGAAAAACCAGAATATTGATCGCCAGGATCACATAGGTAACATAGGGTGTCAGAATTCGGGGATTGTCGTCGCGGTACGGGATAAACATCAGTTAACAGTGAAATTAACTTTGCGAACCACCGAATTACCGACCTGGTCAGTAACTGAAAAGATGATTTCATGGGGACCGGGATCAAGGGGCACGTCCAGAGCGTAACTCATTTCCTTTTTAATCGGCTGGTAGGCAAATAATTGCAATTCGCCATCCAGCATCAGGAACATATTCCGTTCACTCGCTTCGATTCCGGCCAGATTATCATCAAAACTGGCGCGTAGGGTCTGGACATCCTGGTAGTGATAATGCCCGCCATTAGCCGGATAAGTGGATTTGATTTGGGGCGCGATGGTATCCCGCAGGACGGCTACCGCTTCCAGAGCATTCAAAGTCGCGATCATAGTCCGGCGCTTAGTTCGGTGGCGGGTGGGCAGATAGGTCCAGCGGTCTTTGGAATCCAAATAGTACAGTGCTTTGCGGTCCAAACGGGCATAGCGCTCATTGTAGCGGATGGCGACCATGACTGAATCACGAACCGGCCGATCGAAAGGTTGTAATTGGTAAATCTTCGAAAGCCGGGTACCGTTTGGCAATGAAACAGAAGGGTCATCGATCGGATCGATCCACACCACCGTCGGGGCATAAAAGGAGGTTAGTAAGGCCTGCAGGGAGCACATCCGGTCGGCGGCTACAATAGCTGTTGATTTTCCCGGTCGGGCTACACCACCCTGGAAAGGAAACCTGATTTCCCGTACCGGAGTTCCGGCAAATTGTACAATAATATTTTCAATCCCGCTGAAGTATTCTGGGTCCAAAAGAGGTGAAAGAAATGCATTGGGCTGCACCCGGACCAATTCAATCGGCCGGTCACTGTAGCGGCTGCGTAAATATAACTGTGGTTCGGAAGTGGTATACTCACTGGTTTGAATCTGTAGAAAAACCCCGCCTTCCGTATGTGATAGATCCAGATCAACATCCACTTCCAGGGGGCGTTTTGGTTTTACGGTGTTATCCCAGTGGTAGGGGCTGGTATAAACACCCATTACATTTATACCGCTAAATTGTAAAATACGATTTTTAATGTTTTGTCTAGGCAAGGTAATTAATAAAAGACGGTCTTCCAATTTTGTAGTTAGAGGTATTATTTGGCGGTCAACATGACCGTAGGTTGTAAAACTATAACAGGTAATTTCTGTAATCGGCAGGGGCGTGCCGTCCGGTTGAATTTCAAAAGTCATTGTTTGACCGGTTTGCTGCTGGAGTTGTGCTGCCATTTTTACCGGTGGCAGGGATAGCAGGGAACCCTTTACAACTGAAAGATTACCGGCATTATCGGACACTTTGATTTCAACGGTATGAAAACCTGGCCCGAGTTTTAATACTCCAGAATTGTTTTTATCATGGACGGTCACTGCTGGATAAGTTTGTTGATGATATAATTTGTGATAATCTTCGCCCTTCAGGCGCTGTAAGCGGTGATCTTCAACCGTGGCGATCAATCTTTCTTCTGCATAGTCGAGAGTTTTGTATTCGGTGATGAATTGCAGTACCTGATCGACCCATAATTCGATCTGGTAAATATTGTATTTATTGGCTGCTCCCTGGACACGGTCATGGACTTTGATGCTCAGACCAATTGTGCCGAAACAATTGATCGTATCAGGGAAATGGTAGACACCGGACATATCACGAAAAATGGGAAAAGTCTGGGACAGGGCTCCTGCGTTGATCAAGGTACCGGCGGTTAGGGGATTAATTGAAATGGCTGTGATCACTGGCGCCAAACGATCGGGAATTGGCAGACCATATTTCAGGGGGTTAAGAGTCAGGTCATTGGAATCACGTAATTCGAAGTGCAGGTGGGGTGCGAAGGAGTGACCGGTATTACCACTGAAGCCAATAATACTGCCTTTGGTAATCGGGAATTCTTCCGGTTTGAAATTTAATTTAACAAAATAGGTATTTTCCCGCTTCTGGTGGTTCTTCAGTATTTCTTCGAGCAGTGGCGAAAAGCGACTTAGATGACCATATACCGCCGTTCTGCCAGTGTTGGTAGTGAGATAGAGTGCTTTGCCATAGCCACTGAAACCGGCCCGCATTTGAGAAATATGCCCATCAGCGATGGCCAGGATTGGTTTACCGCTGACGCCTCCGGTTTTAATATCGATTCCCATGTGGAAATGATTGCCGCGAAACTCGCCAAAATTAGAAGATAAACGTTTACCGTTGTCGGTTGGCCAGACGTAGCCCTGAGCTGCTAATCCGGTTAGCAGGAGTACAATTATCCCAAATGGTCGTAGAAGTTTCATCAATAGCAAAATGACAAGGGACAAAATTTAGATTGGGTGGACAGGAGTGTCCAAGTGTAAAAAGGGAGGCGGGAGCGAAGAGCCAGGAGCTTGGAGTAAGGAGTATATCAGGTGCTGAAGAGCGGGTGAGAACCTAGAACATCGAATCCTAACCTGCGCCAGGGCGGTTTTTTGATCAAATGATCTTTTTAGCAC
>JABMQW010000104.1 GCA_013203115.1 Fidelibacterota bacterium | reverse complement strand
CCTCCCAGGCGGCTTCGTTCCGTAACTATCCGATCCCCGGTGCGGCAGGTCCATCACCCATGATAGCTGCTTTCTGGGATGATCTGAAAACAACCTATGGTGGAAAAGTATATTCCTGGTATGACTCTGATCGGTACCAATACATCATCGAATGGTCGAATATGCGCACTTATTATAACAATGATATCGAATCCTTCCAGGTGATCCTGCGTGATCCCCGGTATTATTTCACTCCCACGGGTGATGGAGAAATTGTAATCCAGTATCTGGAGTTCAATAATACCTCTCAGACAACCTCCAGTGCCACCAATCATGGTAATTACGCTACGATCGGGATTGAAGATCATACCAGCATGGTTGGTTTGCAATATACCTTTGCCAATCAATGGGCACCAACGGCGATGACTTTACAAGATTGCACAGCGATTTTTATAACCACCAAAGGCAGTCATGTGCGCTTACGCGGTGATGTAAACAATGATCATATACTAGATGTTTTTGATGTATTGGGTTTGATTGATTATATCCTGGAGAATAACCCAGGCTCGATAAATCCTTACCTTGCCGATGTGAACGATGATGGCGTTGTCAATGTTTTGGATATGATTTCGGTAGTACAAAAAGTCATGAGATATTAAGTATCTGTTCCAGTAAACCTGGATATCTGTATCTGAAATGGTGCCAGCATTACTACCTATCATCGTACTGCTGACGGTTGTAGTCACCCTTCTGATTTTTGGTTTAATAGAATTTCAGAATCATCAACGCGTTCTGAACGCGATTCCACTACGTATTCACATAAATGGAACCCGTGGTAAATCCAGTGTAACCAGACTGGTCGCTGCCGGTCTTCGGGCTGGCGGACTGCGTACATTTGCTAAAACCACTGGCACGGCACCCCGGGTAATTGATGTGGAAGGGAAAGATCACATAATTCATCGCCTGCGAAAGCCATCAATCGGTGAACAGGTTCGACTGTTGCGCTTTTTCGCACGGGAAAGACCGGATGCAGTCGTCATGGAATGCATGGCGGTACAGCCTCAGTATCAGTGGATATCGGAACACCAAATGGTAAAAGCCCATATTGGCGTAATAACCAATGTCAGACCGGATCATCTGGATGAGATGGGTCCGACGACCGCAGATATTGCCATGTCTCTGAGTAATACCATTCCCAAAAATGGGATTTTAATAACGGCCGAATCAGAATATCTCCCGCAATTGACCCAAGTCAGTAAACTGCGGAACAGTGACTGTATTTCCAGCGCTGAAAATTCGGTAACCCGCGCTGATTTGCACCGTTTTGCCTACCTGGAACATCCCCAGAATGTATCTCTGGCATTGGAGGTGTGCCGTTCTGCGGGTGTGGATCGAAAGACGGCGCTCGCTGGGATGGTTACGGTTCAACCGGATCTTGGAGCTTTGGTAGTTTGGCGGTTGAAGTTTGATAGGTCTTCAATTTCGTTTATAAACAGCATGGCTGCCAACGACCCGGTGTCAACAATGAATATCTGGGAATTTGTGATTGACCGCTATCCGGTTGAAGGTGACGTTTGTGTATTCCTGAATACCAGGGAAGATCGGCCGTACCGCACCAAACAATTATTACAATTAACGATGGAGTATATCAAACCGGATTATTTTGTAGTACGTGGCAATAAAATTTCCACTCAAATTAAGCACCTCCGTCATTATTCTCCCGGGACGGTAGTCAATATTGTCAGTCCGGATGCCCCTCATGAACAGGTATTGGAGGTTTTCAAAACTCTAAAAAATGATTCACTAATCTATGCAATTGGAAACCAGGTAGGGGCCGGTCAGGAAATTATTGATAAGATTCGGAAGTACCGGCGAAACATATGAAGCGAATATCGGAGGATAGTTAGATAATGGCGAGCAATGATTGAAATCACCATCGGTTTAGGCATTGCCCTCAGTTTAATCCTGTCTGAGACCCTGGGCGTAACAGCCGGGGGGATTATTGTACCCGGCTATATTGCCTTATACCTGCATCAACCCCTGCAGATTGTCATTACTTTTATCGTTGCCGTGATAGTGGTAGGAATGATCAAATTGCTGAGCCAATATATGTTTATCTACGGAAAGCGCCGAATGGTACTGGCGTTAATCCTCGGTTTTCTCGGAGGTTATATCTCACGAAATTTTATCTTCTCACCGATTGATAACTTATCACTGGCAGTAATCGGAAATATTATACCCGGTCTCATTGCCAGTTGGATGGACCGCCAGGGGATAATCCGGACAATATCGGTTGTGATCATTACAGCCGTGATTGTTAAACTAACGGTCATGTTGATATCGGGGGGCGAGTTAAATGTCTGATGCAAGCGGGGCTGGTATGTTCCGACCGGCGATCCAGAAAACATCAACCCTGGTGCTGATGGCCTTGATTGGTCTGCTGTGCTATACGGCAGCGGTCCTGTCAAAAGTGGTAATTATTTCGGATACCTATGAAATTAAATTAACAGCAGCCCGCCAAATGCAAGTAGCCTTGGATTACCTGAAATCATTCCGGATGGAAGCAGGTGTTTTTATGGATCCGGAAAATGATCCCAATGAAACCGGACTGGTTGGTACACAGTTCAGTTTGATAACTACTGATGAAGGTGATCTTGATGCGAAATTGACCACTTTGGATCCCAATTTTGCGGCGGCAATGGTTGAATTATACAATCAGACCGGATTAACCAGCGGTGATACGGTGGCAGTTTTACTGACCGGTTCCATGCCGGGAGCCAACATAGCAGTATTGATAGCCTGTGATGTAATGGAGATCAATCCTGTAGTAATTACTTCTATCGGTGCATCACAATGGGGCGCCAATCAGCCTGATTTTACCTGG
>JABMQW010000103.1 GCA_013203115.1 Fidelibacterota bacterium | reverse complement strand
TGGTGTTTCAGGTTGAAAACCGGTACTTTTTAGCCCTGCATACAACCAGGGCTAAAGTTAACATGATTAAAAACCTCTAATCTCACAGAATTGTTAGAATGCAATCAAATAAATCTAAATAGGTACCCAATTTTCATGTCAATGTCGGAATTTGGGGTTTAATAATCTTGTCCCACGCGCGTATATCAACTTTTGTAATTTAAATATTGTGACTTTAGCATTCTTTTAGTAATTAGAGCTGAACTTAATAATGGTAACCACATAAAATAGTTATTATTCTGGAATAATTTTTGCTTACAAACAAAAAAGGTATTGTCATGCGATCAATAACAATAATAGCGATCTTCCTGCTAATAGTGTCCTGCGCCAAAAAACCCGAGGAATTGATTTCACCAGAGCCACCATTACAAACGGATCAATCTACTGAGACTCAACGTCTGTCAATGGAGTCAATTGATTCGGATCTGGAATTCAACCAAGCGGCAGCCGATACGACCGACACCGAAATTGCCGCAGAAACAACGCTCGAAATAGAACCGGCTGTAACTATTATAGAGGATTCAGTAGAGACAGTGCCAGAAACACCTGCTGTCATCGAAGATAGTGCAATAGTCGAAATAGAGGAACCACAGGTTGACAATATTATCATCACACCACCGATTCCCAAACCGGAAATAGTATTTGCTGATAGCGTGTTTGAAGATTATATGATCAAACGGGGAGATTTTCTGAGTAAAATCGCCAAGCAGGAATACGGCGACTGGTTAATGTGGAAAAATATCTATTCTTGGAACCGGGATGAAATCGGTTCAAACCCTAACCTGATCTATCCTTATCGTTTTCTTGATCTTCTAAAGCCAGCGGGTGATGCCAAAAAATGTCCTGTGCAATATTATGATTATTCGGTTTCCAAAGGTGAGACGCTGTGGTCAATTGCCGGAAAAGTATTCGGAGACGAGCTGGCCTGGATCATTTTATATATGGATAATGAAGAATTAATCGAGACCAATGATGGCGTACTTAATCCAGGTATGAAAATTAAATTAAGGAAGAAGTTGGATCCCTGCAGCTAAGCGATTATTAATATGATACCATTTGCTAAAATTATATCAAATATTTTCAGTCCGGTTGTTGTAGCACCCGGTGCTATTGCGATCCTTGTCAGCCAGGCGGGATTACCGGGCACTAACCGAATAACGATCTGGATAGTGGTCTTTTTCTTTGCCTCAATCGTACCAGTGGTTACTTTGATGTGGCTGCGACATAAAGGTGCCATAACTGACCTGGATGTATCGCAGCGTGATCAACGTTTCATTCCTCTGTTGATCGTTTTGTTATCTTATGGAGCGGCATTTATTTTTGTAGAATGGCTACAAGCTGATAATATTACCCGGGGGCTGGTCTTCTGCTCTTTGACAAACATTATCATTATAAGCTTTATAACCCGCTACTGGAAAATATCGATTCATGCCTTCGGGCTTACCAGTCCATTGGCAGCTTTATGGGTGCTCTGGAACGCTTATGCCTGGCCGATGGCTTTGCTAACAGCGCTGGTTGGCACTTCACGGGTGATATTAAAAGCTCATACTCCGTCCCAAGTTGTGGTTGGATCGGTGCTTGGATTTACCTTGACAATCATTCAGCTAAATTTATTTTTCATATAATTTGTGCTGGATATAAAAAAGGTTCAAGCCGGCCTGGACAGTTCCACGCCGGAATTTACCTGCATTTATTATCACAGCCTCGAATCGACCAATACCACTGCCTGGGAATTATACACTAAATCCAAATCAACCGGTATTGTAGTTGTCACCGATAATCAACAATCAGGACGGGGCCGAAGTTCAAATAAGTGGTATTCCCAACCGGAAAAAAGTTTGACCTTCTCGGTTCTATTTTCTCCTAGGATCAAAGTTGACCAAGCCGGATTACTGCCCCTGGCAGCCGGTATCGCCATTGTGAGGACATTGGTAAAGTTTAATATTAAAGTTCGCCTTAAATGGCCCAACGATATAGTGTTCGGCGAAAAAAAATTAGGTGGAATCCTCTGTGAAAGTCGAGTTTTACAGGAATGTTTTTCCGCTGTGGTTCTTGGTGTTGGTCTGAATATTAATGATGAAATCGAAATATACCCTGCGGCAATTAAGACAACAGTCACATCCTTAAAAAAAGAATTTAATCGGGAATTTGATCGGGAACAGATCTTAGTAAATATCCTGAATGAATTAATTGTATTGATCCGATACATCGAAAACGGAAATTATAAGGAAATTCAAACTCAATGGCTCCGGCAGGGAATGTATCTGGGAAGTATAGTAAGTATGGATACTGCAAATGGAACTATAATTGGTAAATTCAAGGGAATTAATCAACACGGGGAAGCTCTGGTGGAAAATCAGGGTCTGATAAACTCGATCAACAGCGCTGAAATGAGGGCCTTCCGGGAGACATAAATGATATTAGCAATCGATATAGGAAATACCAACACCGTTCTGGGTCTTTTTGCCAATAGTCAATTAATCGAAAGCTGGCGACTGCAAACGGAAGAATCGCGGACAATTGATGAAAGTTGGGCAATTTTCAGACAATTGGCCATGACTTATAAAATTGATTTAACGGCTTTGCGGGGCGTCGTCTTTGGTAGCGTGGTCCCCAAGCTGACCTTTATATTCCGTAAAATGAGTACCAAATACCTGCAGATCGAGCCGCTGGAAGTGAATGGTGGCCTCGATCTGGGGATCGAGTTGCTGGTGGAATCGCCCCGGGAAGTGGGCGCCGACCGGATCGCCAATTCTTATGCTGGGGGATTACTCTACGGCAAACCGGCAATCGTAGTCGATTTTGGTACCGCGACCGCTTACGATGTTATTGATGAAAAAGGCAATTTCATCGGTGGTGCCATTGCGCCCGGCATCGAAACCAGCGCCAATTACCTGGTGGAAAAAGCGGCCCTGCTGCACCGGATCGATTTTACAGTGCCGGCTAATTCCATCGGGACCAACACCCAGACCAATTTAACCAGCGGAATCTTGTTCGGCGCCGCCGATATGGTGGACGGCATGGTCTACCGGATCAAAAAAGAAAAGGGTTGGGGTGATATTCCGGTGGTTGTCACCGGTGGACTGGGAAAAGTTATTGCTGGCATCTCCCGGTCAATTACTAAATTTGACGAAAATTTGACGCTGAAGGGTTTATATCACATTTATAAAGATTGTAATTGATTCTATTATTCAGCCACAGAGACGCAGATAGCGTAGAGCAAAGAAAATTTAATATTGAATAATTAATAAAGAACCTGGATACCAGAACTATATTTCAATAAAACAGTAAAATATTTATTCTAGTTTTTATCAAACCTATAGGTATAGGTTTATATAACTTACGATACTATTGTCAACTTATTGTCAACCTAATTTATATTTTATTGTCAACCACATGACGAATCATAATATCAACTGGTTCTAAAGTATTTTGTACCTGAAATTCAATTTCCGGATTAGATTTTTTAAACACCCGAAAGATTTCATCCGCAAACCCCTGCCCGATCTTTCTGACATTTTTAAAATCTAAAATTATCACCCGGTATTTATCCAGTCCATGTAACAAGCGTTTTGCGCTTGATCGAGAAAGAAATTCATCTTCAAATAATGTAACCGAAATTTGAGTTTTTTCAAATTTGAAATCAAATTCTTCAGGAGCGAATTTCTGGAATATCGTTTCTAATTGTCGTCGTGACCGCCGGCTGATTTTAAAACATACCTCAGTACCTTCAATTCTTTTCTGTTTCTCAAGAAATATTTCTTGATTGCCATTATCAAATTTTAGCAGCGTGCTGTGGGATCTGAACTGAACAAAATCCCCAACCTTCGAAGTGAAAAATATTCCCTCGCCACTGTGCTTTTCTGCCATTGTGGTACTGCGCCCCTTTAAAATTTCCCCCACAGCTTCACTTTCATCTTTCAAATCGAAATTGGAATAAATCGAGTAAAAGACACCGATTCCGTAATCACGAATTGTAAAGCTCACCTGATAATCATCGAATCCAACTTCAACGGAACAGCGGGATGAGATCGAATGATCGATGGCGTTATTCAACATTTCGGTAAAGGTGTATTGGAAAATGCTGTAGACATTAGCCGTTAACATCTGGCGCAATCCCAGCAAATTGTCAAATTCCTGATAGACACGATCTTCCGCCAATCCGGTGAGTTCGTAGTTCCGGCGTAGTTGCCGGGAACGTTGTTTTAATTTGCCGGTACTTTTTTTATAGAGCACGCCCCGCGTTACACCGATTTTATAAATCAATCCATTTTCGATTAATTCTTTGATGTGCTTATTCAATGCCTGCCGGGAAATTCCTAACTCCACCAATAATTCTTTGCCAGTCACAGATTCCTGCTGATCTAATATTTTTATAATATATTCTTTTACATTCATAGCAGATTGTAAATATAGCATATATTACATTATTGTCAACCTATTGTCAACCTAAATAATATTTTATTGTCAATCCACCTGCGCCCTTGCACTACGTTTCAGGGACTTCGGTGGACAGCCGTGGCTACTGCGCGGCAAAGAGGAAAGAGCGAAGACCACTGAAATGGACTAAGGAATATTAAATATTGACCATTGAACCTGTCCCCCGAATTTTTAAAATTATTCTTGCTCCTTCCCCGGTAATACCCTAAACTCCGCCACAATAACCGGATATAGGAACCGTGCCCGCTGCTTTTTACAGTCGATTATTTCCGGGACGTGGAAGGCGTTAGAAATTTGGATTAGAATGATATTCAGAAACACAATGGCATTTTAATATTACATTGCTGATCGCAGGTTGGGTTTTTATCAATAATTCTACTCTACATATAAAAAATTCAAACCCACTGATAATTCCGTATAATTATTAGTTAGATGAACCCAAAATTCTATTTGGATAGAAAGAAATATAATGGAACCAATTCCACTGATTCTTAGTGTTATTTTAAACATTATACTTGTTGTCGTAATTTTCTTTAAATCATCGTTAAATGACATAGTAGCTAACTGGTGGTCGAATAGGAAAGCGCGGGAAAAAGAACGAAAAGAGCTTTTGATAAAAATGAGATCAAAGTTTATTCATTTGACTAGGATTTCCTTTTTAATCCTAATAAGAATGGGTGTACTTAAAATGGAAGATAATCAAATTAATAGAAATGTATTGATGAGAAACTCCGAACAAACACTTGTAGAATGGCAAGAGATAAATGATTTCATGGTTGAGAACGAGGTTCATTTACCCCAAAGTGCTAGAAGTCTATATCAATCCTTTAGCGAAATGATGAGAAATTTTAATGGTGAAATATTAAGTGAAGGTCCTTATAGAGATAGAATATTAGAGATGCATAGTGAATTAAGTGTAAAAATTGATGAAATTGTCCAAATACTAGAAAATGAATTGGATTAATTAAGTCCAGGTTCATCTAACACTCGCTGCTACGAACATGAAACGCTGGTGGCATGGCAAAGTCAGTTTGGAGTATGAAATGAAATTTAAAGTAAAGAAAATGATAGTCAATCATGCCGCAGAGCTATCAAGTTATGCGTCTCACTAAAGAAAAACGGAAACAACTCGCGGATTTACTAAATCATAAAGATGTCGTACATAGGATAATATCAGATGTTGCACTGTTAGATTTGTACCTAGGCATTGGTATATCAATGTATTTCTCCAACTCTGATGAGAAGCGAAGGTTGGTTTTACATGAGCTAGCAATCGAACGCCTGTCGTTTAGTCAAAAGCTATCAATATTCTCAAAAATACCATATGAGAAAAATTATAAATCGTTAGAGTGCATTCCAGCTATGCGAAGATTGTCTAGATTGCGTAATCATATTGCCCATAGGCATTATACCGTCGGCTTTGAGAAAATCTTTCGTGATACCGACTGTTTGCGTCTTCTTGTGGACTATCCGCTTGTATACAAAAATGAATTTATGAAAACAAAGTTACAGTTATGGCGCATTCTTGACACAAAAGAATTTACACGGTATGTTGCAATAAAAAACGCATAACCAAGCCATCGAACAGATTGCAGTAACTTATGCGGCATTGTTCGATTCTGGGCGAGAAGCTACTCATGGCAAATGTTAGCTGGTTACGAATACTAAATAAGAGCCCACAAATGAATTCTGATAGATTATAGATTACATTTAAGATTCTGAAGGAAGATTAACTTTCACAAATATTATAAATCACTCAATAGTTCTATCAGCCGGTCGATCTCCGCTGCGGTATTATAGAAATGGGGCGCAATCCGCAGGTTGCCGTTGCGAAAGGAAATATGGACTTTCTTTTTGTTTAAATATTCAAAAATTTGCTGATTGCGCCTTGGATCCACATTACTGGTTATCACAATCCCTGATTTGACTCCGGCACCGCGATCGGAAATAACTCGGTAATTATGGACTTGTAATTGTTTTACCAGATAATCGGTCAGTTCCAGAATCCGGTTTTCGATGGCTGGTTGATCCGCTTCCAGCAGTAAATCCAGGGCGCCATTGACACCCCAGATACCGAGACTGAAGGGTGTGGCAAATTCGTAGCGGCTGGCGTCAGCTTTTAACGGTTGTTCATAATTATGAAATTCCATCAGGCTGGCCCGGCCCTGCCACCCCAGATGCGGCGGATGAATTTGTTCCTGCAATTCTTCCGTGATGTATATGAAACCAACCCCTTGCGGTCCGAGCAACCACTTGGCGGTGCCGGTAGCGATGAAATCGGCCTGGCTGATTTCATTATCAAATTGCAATGCCCCCAAGCCTTGCATCGCGTCGACCGCCAGGATAATTCCCCGGTCGTGGCACCAATCTGCGAGAGCACGAATATCATTTTTATAGCCACTGAAATACTGGACCCAGCTGACCGCCACGAGCCGGGTACGACCGGTCACGACCCGCTCCAGATCAGCCGGTGTTACGGAACCCAATTCCGAATCCAGGAAATCCAGTTCGACGCCATAGGGCTGCAGGTCCCACCAGGGATAGACATTGGACGGGAACTCCATTTTATGCAGAATGATGCGGTCGCCCTGTTCCCATTTCAGTCCCCGGGCCAGAAGGATCAGCCCATCGCTGGTATTGCGCACAGCGGCAATCCGTTCCTTGGGCGCGTTGATCAGTTTACCGAATTTCTCCCGGGCGGCCACCGCCAGATCCATGGTATCAAACCAGTTTTCAATTTTTTCACCCTGGGCCTGCCGGATGTAGGCTTCCAGATTGGCCTTAACCCGGTTATTCATGGGCGAAACAGCGGCATGGTCAAAGTAGACCATATCCAGTTCGGTATGGGGGAATTCGTTGCGGTATTTTTCCAGATTATTCATGCATATTTATGGATCGGCGAAATTTTCATGATCAGGCGAAAGCCCTTGAATCGTACTTCCAGTTTATTCTTTAATTCTTCAAAGCGATCTTTGCGCTCACGGGGGGTGGCTCCCGGATTCAGATTCATTCCGAACAGGATCACCTTGTGGTCAGCGGTATCGACGATGCGTACATCATGGAAGCTGGTGATAACCGATTCATTCTCCAAATCACCCTGCAGAAAATCCTTGATCTCATTGACCAGGGGATGATCGGTGTAGACCGGATCGACATGGACGGTGGGATTAACATTCAGTTTAGCATCGATCACCTCTTCCACCGCCTCGGCAATATCGTGGGTTTTGAGCGTGTGTTGCCGGGCGTCAACCTCGATATGGATGCTGGTAAATTTATCGTTGCCGTAACTGTGGACGCTAATATCGTGGGTTCCCAATACACCATTGATGCCGATAGCGGCCTGGCGGATCGCTTCCAGTTCCTCATCGGCCGGTGGTTTGCCGATCAGGTCGTCGATGGCATCGCGGGCGATTTCGTAGGCCGTCCAGAGGATGATCACCGCCACTCCGACCCCGGCATATCCATCCAGATGATGAAAACCGTACCGTCCGGCGATCATAGCAATTACCACCAGTACCGACGAAATGGCATCGGTGCGATGATGCCAGGCATCAGCCTGGAGCGTGCCGGAAGAAATTCGGCGGGATAAAAATTCGGCATAACGGGCTATCATTTCCTTGAGCACAATCGTGGCCGCCACAGCGGTAATCATCCACCAGTTGACAGCAATCAATTGGGGATCAAGTATACGCTTGATACTGGTCTGGATGAACTCAATACCCACCACCGCCAGCAGGAGGGCGATCACCAGGGTGGCGATATATTCGGCCCGACCGTGGCCGTAGGGATGTTCCGCGTCGGCGGGTTTTTCCACCGCCTTGAAGCCCCAGATCACCACCGCCGAAGAAACTACATCGCTGAGGGTGTGAAAGGCATCGGCCATCAGACTGATCGAGCTGCTAATTAGCCCCAAGACAAATTTTACAATGAATAAAATTGCGTTGATAAATACCGATATCCAGCCCTGAAATTTGCCCACTTTAGCCCGGTATTTCGGACCTGTACCAGCACCGATAAATTTTGTAGTGATTGATTCAAACACGCTCATAATTATATTCCCATTGATCTAATCTATAGCATTCAATCCGGTAATTTTTTGCCCCACGATCAGGGTATGCATCTCATGGGTACCCTCGTAGGTATAAACAGATTCCAAGTTCATGGTATGACGTTGGACCGGATACTCATCCAGAATACCGCTGGCGCCCAGAATTTCGCGGGCAGTGCGGGCGATGTCCCGGGCGATCCGCACATTGTTGCGTTTGGCCAGCGCTACCTGGTTAAAATCCATCTTGCCCAGGTCTTTCAGCCGACCCAACTGAATCGCCAGCAACAGGGCTTTGGTGATCTCCTCCAACATATCCACCAGTTTAGCTTGAGTCAACTGGTAACCGGCGATCGGTTTGCTGAATTGCTTCCTTGCTTTAGCGTAACGCAGAGCCGTTTCGTAGCAATCCACAGCCGCCCCGATGGCGCCCCAGGCGATGGAATAACGGGCTTGGGTCAGGCAAGAGAGCGGACCTTTCAGGCCTTCCACATTGGGCAACACGGCCGAGTTGGGCACCACCACATCCTGCAGGATCAGTTCGGAAGTCACTGATGCACGGAGGCTCAGTTTGCCTCGCATTTCCGGGGCGGAAAAACCCGCTGTCCCCTTTTCAACTAAGAATCCGCGGACAACATCATCTTCATCTTTGGCCCAGATCAACGCCACGTCAGCCAATGTGCCATTGGTGATCCACATTTTTGCGCCATTTAATACCCAGCCGTCGCTGGTACGTTGGGCGCGAGTGATCATCCCGGCAGGATTTGAACCAAAATCCGGTTCGGTCAGGCCAAAACAGCCGATAACCTTTCCCGATGACAGCTTTGGCAACCACTGTTGCTTTTGTTCGTCGGACCCGTATTTCCAGATTGGATACATCACCAGTCCCCCTTGGACACTGGCAAAGGAGCGCAGACCGGAATCGCCCCGTTCCAATTCGTGCATGATCAAACCATAGGCCACATTGCTGATTGCGGCGGCGCCGGCTGCTTCCGGTAGACTGGCGCCGAAAAAGCCCAGTTGACCCATCTGCGGGACCAGCTCAACAGGGAAGGTCCCCTGCCGGTGATGCTCCCGAATCAGAGGAGTGAATTTCTCCTGCACAAAATCGTAGGCCGTCTGCTGGATCAGCAGTTCTTCTTCGGTGAGCAGGTCGGTGATATTGTAAAAATCCGGTCCGATGTATCTCATGATAGAGCGAAGTTACGGATGGAATGGAATATTTATGGAGGGGTAAGCTATATTATTGGTATGTGTAGGGATAATGTTTTGTAGGGACAACTCTCGAGAATTGTCCCTACGATTGTCATTAATAATATCGTTCTCAAAAAAGAAGCACGGTCACTCATGCCCCTTATACCTGATCCCCGAAACCTGACCCCTGAAACCTGAATCAGATCGTGACCACCATCTGGCTCATGAAATCGCGGGCGCTCATGGTTTCGCAATTGAAAATAGTATCTTTCAACTGACTCAGCTCTTCTTCATTGAAAAGACCGGCTGCCAGGGAATTGAACTTATTCTCCAGATCTGCCATGGTCATCGGCTCACGGGGATCGCCCTTGGGATATTCCAGATATTCGGAATATTCATTCCCATCATTAGTGGTAACAACCACCCTGGAGGGTTGTTTGGCCGGGAACATCTTTTCAAATTCCTGCGATGGCTCACCCACAATTTTATCGATTACTTCAAAAATTCTGGGATCATTTAATTTTTCATCTGAAAACGAATCAGTCGTGATTATTTTATCCACCATGGCCGCTGCCAGGCAATACGGCAGCGAATGATCAGCCGTTTCCCTTGATTCCGGGCGGTACTTGGTCGGATCGAACAGGATATCGTAAGCCTGGGCAAAACAGGTCACCTTAACTTCCTTAATATCCGTATACTCCAGGTTATTATTGATCATGGCTTTGAGCAAACAGGATATATGTGTATGCGTCAGCGCTTCCGTTGGAAAAGCTTTCATGCCGCATTCCAGAATTTTGTAATCCTGGCCCAGGTTACCTACCAAAGCGTCCACATCCCAACCCCATGAGGAGACGCCGTCGCGACCTTCCATGTCCCGGGGATTCAACACTTCATCCTTAGCATCCCAGCCAATAAAGGTATCCATGAAACCTTCTTTCCCCTCGAACACTTTCTCCGTACCGGAATAGCCTTTCTGGGCCAATAGGGCGGCAAAAACACCGGACTGAACCGCCATGGGATCAACGGTGTTTTTCATCATCGTTAGTTTGCCGGCAGTTGGACAGCCAATTGTATGGTTATGGCAACCGGAAATACCGATTGCGTTCACCATCTCATCCACGGTCAGACCCAGAATTTTACCAGCCACGATCGGTGATACGAACTGGGTCAGTGTGGCGTGATGCCATTTCCGTTCCCGCACACCGGGTTTGGCAAACAGACACAAGCGCTGTTCGAATTCGTAGGCCAGGACGATAGCCACGATCACATCTTTCATGGAAGCATTGACTCTTTCCGCCATTGTCAGCGCCGCCGGGATAATATCACTGGGATGACTCGGGTCTTCTTTCCAATAGATGTCGTTGAAATCCAGAGCCCGGATCATCAGTGAATTTACCAGCGTGGCATTGACAGCCGGAATCTGATCGCCAAAACCGATGACGGTAGCCTCTTCCCTGCCACCCATTTCCTCATAAATTTCGTGGATGACATTCACATCCGAAGTGAGCATACTACCGAAGGCGCAACCGAGTGAATCATAAAGATAACGTTTGACCTCCGTAATTACTGCCGGCAGTAAATCTTCGTATTTTAAGTTAACGGCAAATTCAGCGATCTGCCGGGATATGGTTTTACTCATAGCAATTCCTATTAGTTAACCACAGATTACACAGATTATCACTGATTTTAGTGCTTAAATATTTAATCAGCATAACTTTATTAAAATGTTCTGTGTAATCAGTGCAATCTGTGGTTTCAATCTTTTAAAGTTTGGCAATGATTGTATCAGCCATTTGAATTGTGGAGGCGGCGCCTTTTTCAATCACATCTGAACGACCAACCATCTTAGCCATGTCATAAGTCCAGATTTTGCCTTCTTCCACAACTTCGGCAACTGCCTTCCTAATCCTAGTGGCAATTGTTTGCTCATCGATGAAATCAAGCATCATGCAGGCCGATTCGACCATGGCAATCGGATTGACGATTGAGACGGGATAGTCGGCATATTTGGGGGCGCTGCCATGAGTAGGCTCGAAAACACCAATGCCGGTTTCAGGATTATACTGGGCGCTACAGGCGAAACCCAGTCCACCAATCAGACCGGCAAAGCCATCGGATACAATATCACCGAACATATTGCCAGCCACGATTACACCGTAATTTTCCGGGTTCTTAGTCAGCCACATCATCTGGGCGTCAATATTGGTATTCCAGACTTCGATCTCAGGGAAATCGGCTTTCTGAATCTGCTGGGCCATCTTATACATCATGCCCGATGTTTCGCGGATAACATTCGGTTTTTCGCAAACGGTCACCGATTTGTAACCATATTTTTTAGCGTGCTCAAAGGCCGCCCTCAGAATTCTTTCAGTAGCTTTCTTGGTAAAAATCCTGGTTGAAACGGACAATTCCTCGACTGGAGTAGCACCAAAATTCTTTATGAATTTGGGATGGGTCATCAGGGCGTCATGTACCTGAGCCGGCGGATTGCTCCATTCGACACCGCCGTAGAGCCCTTCGGTATTCTGGCGGAAAATGACTACATCGACTTCCGGTTCCTCGATCGTGTCACCGGGACCTCTTCTGATAAAGTTCAGCGGGTTGCCTTTGTAAGTCCGGCAGGGCCGCAGGCAAATATCCAGACCAAAATGCTGGCGCAGGCCCACAATCGGACTGGAATAAACCAGACCTTTATCTTTCAATTCCGGGGCCAGTTCTTCGAATGCTTCGTCTTTGGGTTTGGAAGTGATCGCCCCGAATAAGCCAATTTTATGTTCAGCAATCAAATCTAAGGTTCGCTGCGGTAGTGGATTACCTTCATTGCACCAGAATTCCCAGCCGATATCACCTTCCACATAGTTTGCTTCAAAGCCGGCGGCTTCCAGTACACGGATTGCTTCTTCTAGTACTACCTTGCCGATGCCATCACCGGGTAGAGCTACGATTGTTCTTTTTGCCATTTCAATTTCCTTTATTAACCACGGATTACACTAATTGCACCAATAGAAAAATAGTTACAATTCGAGTAATTCGTGAAATTAGTGGTTTAGTAATTTTTATCAATCTTTTTAACCATAGATTACACCCACCTGCGCTACGACTACGGCGGGCAGGCAGATTTCATTGATTTAATGTTTAAATAGTGGAATTAGCAGTTTTTTACTTTAATTAATTTTTTTCTGTGTAATCCGTGAAATCAGTGGTTTACTTTTTCTTAATTAATCTTTTTAACCACAGATTGCACCCACCTGCGCTGCGACTACGGCGGGCAGGCAGATTTCACTGATTAATGTGTGACTAGTGGATTTTACAGTTTTTTATTTTAATTATTTTTTCTGTGTAATCCGTGAAATCAGTGGTTTACTTGATCTTTTCTTTAACCCAGTTTTCCAGACCTTCGGTTAAAATCAATTCCTGGGCGGCCGCACCGACCGAACCAATCGAATAGGCTTTTCCATCACAGGTAAGTTGGGCCGATTGGAAATCAATTTCAATTTCCATGTCAGTTCGGACTGTCAATTTTACGGTACCATATTTCGCTTTTAGATCCTCCAACAACTCCGGCGCTTCCATTACCAGGTAGCCATTATTGATGGCATTGCGTTTGTAGGTCTGACTGAAAGAACCGGCTAGAACCAGTTGAATCCCACGGTATTTCAAGGCCGTAGCGGCCTGTTCCCGGGAACTGCCGGCACCAAAATTAAAGCCGCCGACCAGAATATCACCTTTTTGAGCCATTTTGCCGAATTCAACGTCATAATTCTCCATTACTACTTCGGCTTGCTGTTCAGGTGTGAAATCATCGATGTAGGTATACTTGCCGGGATAGATGCCGTCAGTATTAAGATTATCCTGATAGCAGAAAATTGCCGTACCGGATAGCTTTGCCGGGAAACCATCCAATAAGGTGGCGCTGACGGCCGGACGCTCGGGGGCATCGGCAATGGCAATTGTCCATTCCGTATGCACGCGGTTAAAGGACCGGGGACCAACAATTTTACCAGCGATAGCACTGGCGGCTACCACGGCCGGAGAAGCCAAATAAGTTTCCGCTTCCCGGGAACCCATTCGACCTTTGAAATTGCGATTGGTGGCGGATATGCCGACTTCACCATCCTGCAGTAATCCAACTCCCAGACCGATACAGGGACCACAACCGGGTGGTAGCGCAACTGCTCCGGCTTCCAGAAGAGTCTGCCAGTCACCGCGCGCCTTGCTTTCTTCCTGCACTTCTTTAGAGGCAGCAGCGATGTAAAACTCCACACCTGCAGCCACCTTTTTTCCTTTAACTACGGTCGCGGCTTGGGCTAAATCTTCCACCCGACTGTTCACGCAGGAGACCAAATAAGCTTTATGGATTTTAAGATTACGAGCTTCCATTTCGGCCACACTGGTCATAGTTTTAACGTTATGGGGACCAGACACGTAGGGACGCACGGACGACAAGTCAATGGTAAGTTCTTTTACATAATGAGCATCCGGATCGGCGCTGGGAAGGTCGGCTTGCAGCGCGGCGATGCGCTCTTTGTACATACGCGGATGGCGACCATTGCCATCAACATCGGAAGGCACACCTTCCAGCCCTCGTTTTTCGATTGTCGCCGCCCGGTCATAGAGCCATTTAATCGTGACTTCATCGACGGGGAACATGCCTACCAGAGCGCCCCACTCGGTGGTCATGTTGGCGATCGTCAGGCGTTCATCTACCATTAGATTAAGGACACCATCACCGGCAAATTCCAGAGCATGGTTCAGCACTTCGTCGTTATTGAAAATTCCGCAGAGGGTGATAATCAAATCCTTGCCGGTCACACCAGCCAGCAGCTTGCCAATCAGATTTACTTTAGCAACCGGTGGTACCTGCCACCAGGTACGGCCTGTGGCCCAGATGGCTGCCGCATCGGTTCGGACAATCGGCGTACCCAGGCAGCCCAAGCCTCCATACATATTGGCATGACTATCGGAAGCTACAGCCATCGTCCCCGGGAAAGCGTAGCCTTCCTCCAGCATTATTTGATGCCCAATCCCCCGACCGGCGGGATAGAAATCGACGCTTATTTCTTTGGCAAAAGCTTCGATTCCAGCGTATTTTTTCAAGTTGGCTTCACTTGTATCCTGAACGTTATGGTCCAGGGCAAACATGGGCTGACGCGGATCGGATATCTTGCTGGCACCGATAGCATGGAATTTGTTCATCACCGCACCGGTATTATCGTGGGTGAGAATATGAGCCGGCTGGATTGAAAGGTAATCACCGGCATGTACTTCAGCGCCTTCAGCCAAATCGACCGCGTATTTTTGGGCAAGTTTTTCAACTATATTCTGTTTCATTTATTTTATCCACTGATTACACAGATTACACAGATTATTTTATTATTCGTTCATATTCCAGGGATTCACTACCAAAATTCATCAGCAACCCCAGCCTTAATTTTGTTACTTTTAAATAATTCAGCATTTGAGCACGTTCGATATCCCCAATTTGTTTAATTGCCTTCAGCTCAATTATTACTTTGTCTTCAATTACTAAATCACAATAATATTCCTTTATATTAAAACCTTTGTAATTAACATAATATTTCTTCTGCTGTTCAAAAGGAATATTCAGTCTTTTCAATTCCACTATAAATGCTTCTTCATACACAGATTCAAGAAATCCCGGCCCCAATTCTTTATGAACCTCCATGGCAGCACCAATTATTCGATAAGTAAGATCCTTATATAAATATTTCATCTTTTAATCTGAGTAATCAGTGAAATCTGTGGTTATTCAAGCCTTAAATGGTTCGAAGGATACGAAGTCGGCATGATGTACAATGATCGATTCCACCGTCCGGTAGCCCAGGTCGCCTTCCTTAGAATGGGTGCCGATAATGTGCTGAACCTCCGCCGGCAGGTCAAAACGAGCTGCAATTCCCACACCGCTGAACGGGTGACGAACGATTTTACCAGCATTGCTGGTGGCGAGTTTTCCATCAACCATTTCGTATTCCAGCAGCTTTCCAATGTCAATCAGGATGGCGCCGGAGATGAGCAAGTCCATATCAATTTTGATCTCGTCGCCGAAATTCTCCTGCATACGCTTGGCAATATCCACCGCCAATTGGACACAAGTGCGTTTGTGATTCATGAACGACACCTGGCAATCTTTAATAAGCAGTGAGAATGGAATCACTTCCAGATCTTCCGGCGTCAAAACGCTGTTTTCAATCGCGAAGACCCAGGCTTCCAGGGTTTTCTCACGCAGTTCGTCATCTTTGATCCAATTGATCTCCGGCCAAATTCCTAAAACTTTATCTCTCATTTTTAATCCTTTATTTAACCACTGATTACACAGATTTCACTGATCAAAGCGAAACTAATGGAATTAACGGTACGGCTAATTTTATTCAATTTTTTCCTTTGATTACTCCAAAGCAAATCTTTACGGTTACTATATTCATAATAGTTTTTTTCTGTGTAATCAGTGAAATCTGTGGTTTAAACTTTTATCCCGTAAATCGAATCGATTACCGTGCCGTCAACCCATTTGACTATTCCAATCACTTTATCAGTTAGCACGGGCTTGGTAGGTGGACCGCCAATCAAATCATCGATCTCAGCCTTTAATTCTTGTATGGTCCGGATTGGCAAGTCGCTGTCCTTGATAGCTTCCAGTAAATCTTTCCGCAACGGATTTATGGCAATTCCTCGCTCAGTGACAATTACATCGATCAATTCGCCGGGTCCGACGATTGTAGTTACCTCATCCACAATTACCGGAATCCGATCACGGAAAGCCGGGATGGGTAGGATCGTGCATTTACTGAACAAACAATTCTGCCAACCACCGATCCCATGAAGCATTTTGCCATCGGAATGGGTCACCACGTTGGCATTGAAATTTACATCCACTTCGGTGGCACCAAGCACAACCGCATCCAGCATGGAAGCGAAATTGCCTTTGCCATGCCAGTTATAACTGGTAAATGGTGAAGTGTTAACGTGACCGTAATTTTCACGCATAGAGCGAACACCTTCCAGATCGAATGTCTGGCCATCGAGGATAAAATCAGTTAGACCTTCCTCCAGCATTTCCACCAGATATTTAGTCGATCCGCCACGGATGAAGCGGGCTTTGATACCGGCTTCCTTCATCATTTCTTTTAAATAAATTGCAAAAGCCAGCGATGTACCTCCGGCGCCAGCCTGGAAGCTAAAGCCGTCCTGCATAATCCCGGCATCGCGGACGAAGCGGGCAGTCAGTTCGGCAATGTACAACCGATCCGGTGATTTAGTAAGTTGAGTCGTACCGCTGACAATTTTTTCTGGGTCGCCAACTTTATCCAAAACCACTACATAATCCACATTCTGACCCTGGATCTGCCAAGGCACGCAGGGAAACGGAACTAGATTGTCGGTGACCACAATAACTTTATCGGCGTGAATCGAATCCACCAAACCAAATCCCAGCAAGCCACAGGCCGACGGACCCCGGTCACCAGTGGCATTACCGAAGGCATCGGCTGTTGGGGCAGCAATTACCGCAATATCGATTTGGACTTCACCATCCTGTACGGCTTGCCAGCGTCCACCATGACTGCGCAGAATGGCGGTGCCTTTCATTTTTCCCCGGGAGGCATAATCACCCAATGGACCATTTAGCGAACCTTCCACCCAATCGATAACCCCATTTTCTATGTGTTTGAGCACCGGCTTGTGACAGGGGAAAGCCGCCGATGGAAACCAGCGCAATCCTTTCACGCCCTTTTCAGCAGCAATATCAAATACCTGATTCATAACCAGATCGCCATTGCGGAAGTGGTGATGGGACGAAATCGTCAGACCGTCTTTCAACCCGCATTTCTCTAGAGCTTCTTTAAGAGATGGAACGGTTTTATTTCCATCAGCAGGATAATCACTGCAGGTGCGAATCGGCAGGGCCGGCTTTTTTCCGGTGGGTCGAAACTTTCCTACACCTTGAAAGGGAGTCTGTTTTACGCCATTTACCTCAGTCGGAACTAGACGTCCCACAGCATTTTTTATCATTTCATTTTCCATAATTCTTAACCAAAGATTGTTAAACCACAGATTACACAGATTTCACTGATTGTTTTCTTAATTCAATTGTTTGGAATAGTAGGTGTTATTATTTCGGCAATTCTTCAAATTCATCTTAGTTTACTTTCCCTGTAATTTTAACAACTTTTTCAATTAATTGATTTTTTGATGACATAACACT
>JABMQW010000010.1 GCA_013203115.1 Fidelibacterota bacterium | reverse complement strand
GAAATTTCGGTGGAAATGAACAGCTATGTAGGACAGATTGACCATATATTTGATTCATACTTTGGAGTTGATCAATCTTATCTGAGTGGTTCATTTTCATTAGCTTATCAGCCTTCTCTGAATACGCGTTTATATGGTAGTATTAACCGTACCGAAGTTCTGACCAACCAGGATTATTCCACTGGCTCCATCGAGGCTGGATTCCAATACCGTTATCTGGAACTAAAGAATCAGCAGCTATTTGCCGGTCTGATTTTCAGTAATGCTGCTTATGCACCGGCTTATGACTATTATGAATTTTCAGAAATCAGTGCCTATGGCGATTGGAAATATTTTTACCATCCCCGAGGATCACTGGCTTTGGGATACAATTTCCAGGGACGGACCTACAGTGAAATGCCTCAAGGTTCGAATGCAGAACACAACCTTTATGTTTCTACCAACTATTCTTTAAACACTGGTACCAGTTTCAAGCTGCGGGGTTGGTACGCAATTCAGGATTTTCAAGCCCCTCCGACAGTTTACACACAGGGTCGTCATGGAGTTATTACCCCAACCTATGAAGAATTAAATACAAATTATTTAACTGGTCTGAATCTGCGTGTCAGCCAGTCCATTAATAAATATATGGGATTGGTAATTACCGGAAGCAGACAGTATCGCATCAATCGCGCACCCTCTGATTTCATTATTCTGGACCAGTCCACCAGCCCGTTTATTGACCGTTTTCGCTGGGATGGCAATTCCGGTTCGGGGCGGATAAATCTTCGGCTTCCAGGTGGTTTTAACATCAGTGGCGGGGCATTAATTGAACGCCGCAATTATCTGGATGTACCAATTTATGAATTTGATTTTGATGCGGGTGATTATGTTCAGGTTGATGATGAATATATTATCAGCGATTATAATCGCACCGACATTTACACTTATTATGATATCCGGCTATATCGGGATTGGAAACTGCCTTTTTTCACTAAATCTCCGTTGATTGGAACCAGTCTGACGATTGGATCTAAGCAGAACGAATCTAATGATCCACTCTATGATTATGCCGGAAACACGATTTCTTTTGGAATACATTTAACAAAATAAAGGAGTAAACATGAAAAGCTACATAGCAATAGGCCTGTTAGTGTTAATGACTGGGTTGTCAGCTCAGGGACGAGGTGGCTTCGGCCCCGGATTCGGATGGAATGACGACTTAAATCTTACCACCGAACAGATTAAACAGATTGATGGTTTTCGGACTGATTTCCGGAAAAATCAAATTGATGTACGAGCTGATATGCAAAAACTGCGTCTGGAATTAAAGGAACTGATGCAGGTTGATGATCCCAATCAGAAAGCAATCGATTCCCAACTGAAAAAAATTCAGGACAAAGAATTAGCCCTGGAGAAATTGCGGGTCGCGCATCAATTAGAGGTGCGTGCCATATTGACTGATGATCAGAAAGTGTTGTTTGACCAACATTCATTTGGAAAAGGCATGGGACGTCATCACAAAGGAAATCGTGGTGGTGACAGAGATGGCCGCGGTCCCGGCAGTGGTGGAAATAAACACGGTGGCAGGAATTGGTAATTTGCCTTTAAACAATGAAAAAGGGACGATTTTCCGTCCCTTTTTTTTATATAATTATGGGTTCATCAGGTTAATATCTATTGGTCTAATGGAAGGAAATAGCTCAATGATCTCAACTGAAATTGCCGGATTCTATCATTTTTATCCCAGTATTGCGGCAGTTATTGGTGCCAGTTTTGAAAACAAAACCAATTTTATGGCGGCGGCCTGGCATACGGGTGTCAGTCATTCGCCACCATTGTATCTGGTATCGGTTGCACCTAAGCGCCACACCTATGATATGATTGTACGCTCCGGCGAATTCACGGTTAATTTTTTACCAATGGATAAGCTTACTATCATCCATGGCAGCGGGATTGTCAGTGGTGCCGAAATAGATAAGGTGAACAAACTGCGAATTCCACTGGAGGAATCCATTATCGTCAAATGCCCGACCATCGAATCGGCCTATGCTGCTTATGAATGCCGGGTAGTGCATCGGTACCCGGCCGGCGACCACAGTCTTTTTGTGGGCGAAGTAGTAGCGGTACACAGTGATGGAAGTCTGATTTCAGAGCGTGGCATGCTCGATCCGGAGCAAATTGATTTTGCTATGTATCTTGGTGCCAACACCTATATTTCCGCGAATCCTGATTCAATGCGGGTTTTACCGGAAGATTTGGAGACTTTAATTAATGTCCGCTAAACAATCTGTATCTATAGGTCTGGCACTTGGAAGTGGTTCCGCTCGGGGCTGGGCTCACATCGGTGTAATCGAAGCCTTGGAAGAAAATAATATACCAATCGATTATATCGCCTGAACAAGTAT
>JABMQW010000102.1 GCA_013203115.1 Fidelibacterota bacterium | reverse complement strand
TTGATAGATCAGTTACGCGTCCTGAAATTTTTCCGGTTACCGCACCAAATACATTCGTTGAAATAATAAATATGGAAATAACCCGGATGATTAGTTTCTTTAGCAATTTGGAATGATTATGATTGAAAGTACTCATTCGGTACTATCCTCCAATGTGTTGATGAATTTTATTGGTACTAATTTTCCCACTCCGTATAGAAGGGAAGTTATAACAAAAGACGTAAAAAAGAGAATGCTAAATTCAATTTCTCCATCCTGAGAATGAATCTCAGGTATATTACAATCGATTGAATTAGCTTGCATTAAAAGCCCGCACTGTCTCGATCATTTTAAGGTAATTTTCAAATTTGACATAATCAGGAATACTATTTCCGGAGCCTACACAATAACCGCCATTGTAGCCCACCTTTTCTATATTATGTCTTACAATTCTTTCAACATCAGCGGGCGTACCCAGCGTTAGAACATCACCCACATCCAGATTACCGATCAGGCACAATTGATAGCCGTACTTTTGCTTAACCTCAACTATGTCCATTGCCTTTGGTTCGATAGGATGTAGTGCATCCACGCCACAATCAATAATATCTTCCATAACATCCCAAAGAATGCCATCTGTATGATAAATCAGGGGTTTATCGTATTGATGTGCTAAATCACCGATTTTTTTCAACCAGGGGAAAAAATACTGTTTTAATATATCCGGCGACATCATTAAACCGGTAATGTAAGCAATATCATCACTGTACCAGATTGCATCCACAACATCGTTCTGTACAAAATACTCAAACATACTGAAGACCGGATCACCGATTTTATCAAATATACCCGTCACCAGATCAGGATTATCAAATAGAGCATAAGAGAAACCCTCAAATCCCATCAATTCCCAGGTCATCGTAAATATATCGCCATATTGACCGATTACGCCCATACCATCCGGAAGTAATTCACCGATTTGATCAAAAACGGTGTAATCAATTTCGGAGGATTTCGTAAAATTAAAATGCTCGAAATCTTCCCATGAACCAATAATACCCTGTCCTTCGGGAGCCCAGGCAATCGATTGGGTTATACTTTCATCCGTAATATGACCAGGAATATTAAAGTCCACCTGGGGTTGTAATTTAATATAATCATATCCGGCTGATCGCCAGAAATCAACATCATCCTGGAGGGAAAGGACCGGGCGTTTGAGCAGTTTTTCCTTAATTGCCGGATGTACCCCCAGTTCAGCCAAAGGAATATGTTTCCCTTGACCTCTTCTCAGGGTCAACAGTAACTGCTCGATATCAGGACACATAACTCATCCCGGCCTTGTGAGTTATTAGTTATTGATAATTTAGGACAGTCCAGCAATAACCGTAGAAGAGTTCTGGCTTCGTAAGGCAGTTAATCGTCAGTCCAATTACTGATGAAAATTAGCGAGCTAAACGATAAAGACCATACTTTTTTTTAGAGAATATAGCAATATGAATGATTGATCATAATCAGTCCGAATACTCAGTGCTCGCTCTAATGACCAAACTTAATGCGCGCTTAAAGGAACAAACCGGCTGATGACAATTCCATCAAAAATAGGACCTTCCTCCGGGAAATAATAATCCAGAAAATCCAGCAGCACTGTTTCCCCGGCGGACTGGGAGGCATGAATGAGTTTCTTGTTATTGATGATCATACCCTCATGCCCGAAAATTATCCCCAGTTCAAAACAAGATTTACGGACAAATGAAACCACACAAACATCCGGTAGTTTTGCCAATAGATCAGCGGAAATTTTTTCATTAGGAATATAATATAATTTGATCGGTCGATTCCAGCCCAAATCCAGAAATTCGTTCCCATCAGCTTTTTTATTAAGCGTTAACTCCACCAAAGCCAATTCATCCAAAGGGAGTAATTCTTGAGTCATATTAACCGTATTAGGATTAGCCGTAATCCGGTCGGCTGTGAAATGCCAACGCGACTTATAAGTTGGTTGTTTATGTCCTTGTTCATCCTCCTTGTAATGAATAACGATCATTTTTTGCCTGGCTTCACCCCAATCTTGACTTTGCGAAAACGCCAGCGTAGTTAAAACATGGCCGGTGCAATCAGAAACATCCAACCTGATAATCGGATCGAGGTCAGGTTCAATTTCTTCACCAAGCTTAAATATTTCATACGGTGTTCCCACCCGCCATAATGCAAATGCTTTGACCCGTTCATTGAAATCCGGGAAGTGGGTCTGAAATTCCGGCAGTATTTCTGATATTTCCGCTTCGGAAAGCATCCATGGCTTAGGTAAAGTAACCAGCCATTCCCATTTATTACTGCAACCGGCAACAAGTAAGATTGTAGTAATTAGTATAACCGATCGATTGAAAGTATTTTTCATTATTATTCCGTTATTATTTTTATTTTTTCAATTTTCGATTGTGAATATCAACTATTCTCCTAAT
>JABMQW010000101.1 GCA_013203115.1 Fidelibacterota bacterium | reverse complement strand
ACCCCGTTAAGATCGTCAGCAGCCGTAATCGGTGCCGATCCGGAATCCGCGACCCCAGACGGGATCATCGATGAAATCAATTTTTACAGCTTTTGCGAATATTGCGAGGTATGAATCGTAAACTACTTTGATTCCGTTTACTTCGATCGCATCATCATTGTCTTGTTGCTCATCCAGAGCAAGGTCCAAACGGGGACCGCCTCAGCCAAACCCCTGGCTAAATAAACGTAAAAACTTCCTACTGTTTTGTGGTTGATTGAAGAGTGATACTAATTGTTTATGTGCTTGATCTGTTATAGTCATGTTTTTTTCAATTGTTTAACGGGACTAAAATGTTTTGATAATAAGAAAACCTAAAGGTTACAATAAAATGCAAAGCGTTGTTTCCGCTGAAATATTAATCTCCTGAAACGAACGTTACAATATTACCGATAGGGAAAATGATTCCTATAGGAACAGAACCAGTACTATATTATTTGCGGCTATTATTATTCGGTTGGTCTACGCAGAACTTCGCGAATTATTTTACCAGCTTTAAAATGAGTCTTTCGGTGAGCCGGTACATAAACAATTTCGTTAGTACGAGGATTACGGGCTTTTGGTTTAGCCTTTGTTGGTTTTGCCTCAAGTACGCCAAAATTCCGAATCTCAATACGAACACGTTCATGTTTTTCGATTAACATTTCGGCCATTACCCGAAAAGTTTTGTCAACAAAACTTTTAGTCTGGAGATCCGGGGCATTAACTTCTTTAGCAACCCGGTGGATAATATCTTTTTTAGTGTAGGTTACGGTCTTCATTTTCCGACTCCTTAACAATTTAATTAAAATCAGTTTACACATAAAGTAGCTTTAGAACAAGTTAAAATATTAAAAAATTGCTAATATTATTGATGATTGTACCGGTTTTGCTCCAGGTTGATGAAACATTTTGGTAACTTCAATTGATTTTAGTACAAATTCAGCCCAGTGATTTTCTTCAATTTCAATTAGAAGGGTAGCTAGAATGATTGATTTACGCAGTGATACGGTTACAAGGCCTTCGAAAGGTATGTTAGCCGCAATGACGGCCGCTAAGGTCGGAGATGATGTATTCCAGGAAGACCCTACCGTCAATGAACTGGAACGCAAAGTGGCTGCAATGTTTAACAAAGATAAAGCCCTGTTCTGCCCGTCCGGTACAATGACCAATCAGATCGCCATAAAAGATCATACATACCCGGGTGATGAGGTAATATGTGATCGGCTCAGTCATGTATATCATTATGAAGGTGGTGGCATTGCCCGAAATTCCGGAGCCTCGGTCCGTTTGCTATCCGGAGACCGGGGGCGCTTCAGCGCAGAAGATCTGCTAGCGAATATTAACCCTGACGATGTCCATCACACGGTCTCGAAAATGGTGGTTATTGAAAATACCTGTAATAAAGGCGGTGGTAGTTACTGGGCTATTCAAACTATTCGTGATATTCACAAAGTCTGTGTTAAAAACGATTTAAAACTGCATCTGGATGGTGCTCGTCTGTTTAACGCATTGACAGAAACAGGTGAATCTGCGGAAGATTTTGGCGAAATTTTTGATACGATTTCAATCTGTTTTTCCAAAGGACTGGGTGCCCCGGTAGGATCGGTTTTGCTGGGAGACAACGAATTTATCAAACAAGCCCGCCGGATACGGAAAGTATGGGGCGGGGGAATGCGGCAGGTTGGATATTTGGCTGCTGCCGGTATCTATGCACTTGATCAAAATATTGTCCGGCTGACAGATGATCACCGTCGTGCACGAATCCTTGGTGAAACAATTGAAACATTACCTTATGTTAAAGAAATAATGCCGGTAGATACTAATATTGTAATTTTTATCCTTAAGAATGATGTTAACAGTGAAAATTTTATTCGAACTCTGGCTGAAGCGGGAATTCTTGTAATCAGTATGGGATATCAAATATTACGGATGGTAACCCACCTTGATTTCAATGACGAAATGTTGTCAACGGTACTGAGAGTGTTGAGTCAACTCGATATTTAATCGAATTAACAATCAGTCCATTAGAAGAGTAGTATCAGACATTTCGGATTTATCCGGACAAGAAGAATACCACGTCACATTCACTTCCCCGATACACTCCATTACATTCCGCTATCGGGGCAGGCTGTT
>JABMQW010000100.1 GCA_013203115.1 Fidelibacterota bacterium | reverse complement strand
GATTGCGGTAGTACCACCACTAAAGCAATTTTAATTCAAAAAATTGATGGTGACTACCGCCAGACCCACCTAGGTGAAGAACCTTCCACAGTTGAAGAACCTTTTGCCGATGTCACGGTTGGTGTTGTTAATTCAGTCATTGAAGTTTCAGATCTTGCCGGACGACGCCTAATCGACGGAAACGGCAAGATTATTCTGCCCAGTAATGGAGCCGAAGGATCTGATTTATACATATCGACCTCCAGTGCCGGTGGAGGATTACAGATGATGGTTGCCGGAGTGATTGCCGAAATGACCGCTGCCAGTGCCAAGCGCGCCGCCCTTGGTGCTGGTGCCATTGTTATGGATGTTATCGCCTCCAATGATAATCGCAAGCCCCACGAACAGATACAACGTATCCGTGAATTACGCCCGGATATGATGTTATTATCCGGCGGGACCGATGGAGGGACTCTGACACACATATTGCAAATCGCGGAATTAATTGCCCCGGCCAAACCACAACCTCGCTTTGGCGCTCAATATAAACTTCCTATTATCTATGCTGGTAACAATCAAGCCCAAGATAAGATACGGGATTTATTTAAAGAAGAATTTGAACTGACAATTGTCGATAATCTGCGTCCGGTCCTGGAGCGGGAAAATCTTGGTCCGGCCCGCGATACAATTCACGACCTTTTTTTGGAACATGTTATGGCTCATGCCCCCGGATATAATAAACTGATGGAGTGGACGGATGCACCTATTATGCCCACACCCGCTGCGGTTGGCAATATTCTTAAGACCATTGCCGACCAACAAGGTATCAATGTAGTCGGAGTTGATATTGGTGGAGCTACCACTGATATATTCAGCGTTTTCGACGGAACCTTCAACCGGACCGTCAGCGCGAACCTGGGAATGAGTTATTCCATTTCGAATGTCTGCGCCGAAGCAACTATGCCCAATATAGCGCGCTGGGTACATTTGGACATGGACGAGCGGGAATTGCGTAATGGCGTTAAAAATAAAATGATCCGCCCAACCACAATTCCTCAGTCCAAGGAAGCACTGGTATTTGAACAGGCCGTTGCCCGCGAAGCCTTGCGTCTCGCTTATATACAACATAAAGAATTTGCCACTACCCTCAAGGGTGTGCAACAGCAGCGTACCGTCGGCGATACCTTCAGTCAGAAAACCGGGGGACAAACGATTGTCAATAATATGAAATTGAATTTACTGGTAGCCTCCGGTGGAGTTTTATCACATGCTCCACAAATGCACCAGACGGCAATGATGCTAATCGATGCTTTCCAGCCTGAAGGCATCACGACACTGGCCAAAGACAGTATCTTTATGATGCCACATCTTGGTGTCGCCGCTCAGGTTCACCCCCAGGCGGCAATGGAAGTATTTGAACGGGATTGTTTGATCTATCTGGGTAGTGTTGTTGCTCCTGCCGGGCATGGTAAACCAAACAAACTGTGCTTTTCCTATTCAATCAATGGCGCTACACTGAATGAAAAGGGTGAAATCACTTATGGCGAAATTAAATTATTGCCTTTGGGAATAGCTGAAACAGCAGAAATCACGATTGAACCGGCCAAGACTTTCAATGCTGGCAACGGACCTGGTAAAAAAGTGGTTGGCAAGGTTCAGGGTGGAACTGTTGGCTTGATCTTGGACGGACGCGGACGGCCACTGGTATTGCCTGAGGAAGTTAAAGCAAGTCAGACACTGGTCGATATATGGGTTAAAGCCATTAATTTATACCCTCCGGTTGTAATCGATGATAAACCTGTTGGTAAACTAAAAAAATCTGAACATAAAGCCCATGCCTATACTCCTGGATTACAGGTAAGTCAAAGGACGGAGATTCAGCGTAGTCGTTTACTGCCTATTCATGGTAAGGTATTGGTTGAAAAGGGCGATATTGTCACTGCTCAGCAAGTGGTTGCGGAAACCTTTATGCCCGGCGATGTGATTCCGGTAAACGTCGCGAACCTGATATCACTTCCTCCTCGGGATGTACCTGAATGTATGTGTGTTAAAGTCGGGGATCAAATCGAGGTGGGCGATATTATTGCTGAAACCAAAGGTATTTTCGGTTTCTTTAAGAATCAATGTAATTGTAGCGAATCAGGAAAGGTGGAAACTATTTCAGAAATAACCGGTCAGGTAATCCTGCGCGGCGCTCCCCATCCGGTACAGGTATTGGCTTTCACGGCGGGTAAGATTATTGAAGTTATCCCGAATCAAGGGGTAATCATTGAATCCGATTGTACATTTATTCAAGGTATTTTCGGTGTGGGCGGGGAAACTTTTGGAAATATCCGAATGGTTTGTGATAGTATTGATCAACGATTGACTGCGGATTTAATCACTCTCGATATGAAGGGGGAGGTAATTATTGGTGGAGCCCGGATGACAGTGGAGGCGATAGAGAAAGCGGTTGAAGTAGGTGCCGCCGGCATAGTATCTGGCGGTCTTGATGATCAGGATTTGAAGAATTTCCTGGGATATGACCTGGGAGTTGCGATTACCGGTTCGGAAAAACTGGGGATTACACTGATAATAACCGAGGGATTCGGGGATATCGCAATGGCGGAACGCACTTTTAAATTGTTAAAATCCAGGAATGGCGCAGAAACCTCAATTACCGGTGCTACCCAGATCCGGGCCGGCGTTATTCGACCTGCAATTATTATCCCGGCTGATGATTCTATCCCCGAGCTAACAGTTGATGTTACTCACTTATCTGGTATCTTGGAAATAGGTTATCCCGTACGTATTATACGCGACCCATATTTTGGAAAAATTGGAAAAGTTCATGAATTACCACCAGAACCTCAACAACTCGCATCAGGTACTAAAGCGCGGGTTTTGAAAGTGATCTTTAACGCTGGTGAAATCGTCACCATTCCACGTGCAAACGTGGAATTGATTGAAGAGTAGGAGTAATATGAAATCATCATTACTATCCAAGGCAGTCCTTGCTGGACTAGTACTGGCCGCCACCGTCTGGGCGCAAGAAGAAGGTCCGGCACCACCGACGAATGTTGTTGCTACGGATCATCCCTGGGACGGGGGAACACAATTAGATGTAAGTTGGACATTATCAGCCGATGATGCTGTCAATGTCGCTACTTATAAATTCTATCGAACACTTACTGAAGCAGAAATGTTGAAAGAAGAAGCTGATGCCCGTTTCAAGGCGCTAAATCATGCTAAACAGATCGTAACGACCGAGCTTTTTGCAGATGCGGATCAGCAGGGAATACCCCATGATGATCCGGAATTGTTGGGTCGTATCAGAGCAGCGCGTAAATCTGCGGCAGATGAAGCTATTACAGCAGTCAATGCTGATATTGTTGCCACAGCTGGGGAAACAAAGTATAGATTCATTTCTATTCTACTGGCCGGTGAAAATACGCTGACGGTCGCGAAATTAAACCGCGCAGTAGCTTATGGATTTAAAGTAGTAGCAATTGGAAAAAATGGAGTCGAATCCGCTCCCGCTGTATCCATGGCAGCGGTACAACCGATTAGACAGGGATTTGACGGTACACGCTTTTTCCTGTCATTAATCGTTTTCATAATCTGTGGTGCGGTAATCTATTACATTAATGTTGCTCGCAGCGGCAAACCATTAAATATACGGAAAATAGCTGGTTTACAAGCTGTATACGAAGCAGTTGGTCGTGCTACTGAAATGGGTCGGTCAATCCTGTTTGTGCCGGGCATACAAGACATTAACGATATTCAGACAATTGCCGGAATGACAATTTTATCGCGGGTGGCGAAAACAGCCGCTGAATATGAGGCTAAATTGGAAGTACCTACCAGCAGAGCATTGGTAATGACCACTGCCCGGGAAACGGTCCAGGCCGCATTTTTATCGGCCGGCCGTCCGGATGCTTTTAACCAGGACCTGATTTACTACGTCACCGATGAACAATTCGGCTATGTGGCCTATCTTTCAGGTATGATGGTACGCGAAAAACCGGCGGCCTGTTTTTACATGGGTTCCTTTTTTGCGGAATCATTGATTCTGGCTGAAACCGGTAATTCGATTGGTGCAATTCAGATTGCCGGAACGGCTCAACCGGCTCAGTTACCGTTCTTTGTGGCAGCCTGTGACTATACCTTGATTGGTGAAGAATTCTTTGCCGCTTCGGCTTATCTGTCAGGCGAACCGGATCAATTGGGTAGTCTGAAAGGCCAGGATGTCGGTAAATCAATCGTCGGAATTATTATGGTGATTGGTGTGACAATGCTTACTTTAGCGGCAATAGTCGGTTTTGATTCCGGATTCGGTGCAGCAATGCTTGATGCAGTTGACTTCCTGAAATCAGTCATCCTTACATAAGGAGTAAACGGATGAAACGTACAGTACCTATAATTATTACAGCCTTGGGCGGGTTTGTTTTGATCATCGCCTATTTTATCCCGCGTACTCAGGGCTGGGGCGAGACAGCGGCTATCTGGTTTGATGTGCTGGCGTCAATTGCTTTCATTCTGGGCGGTGGGAATTTATTGAAAATCCATTTGAAAAAAATATCTGATCAGAACTCCGGTTGGGGGTATTCTGCAATAACTATCACTGCCTTCCTGTTTACCCTGTTTGTGGGACTCGGAAAAATTGGTGTTAATCCTAATATCCAATATCCGGATTTTGCCTGGTCCGGTAGTTATCGAACGATAGGAAGCCCTTTCTGGTGGTTGTATGAATATGCATTTAAACCCTTGACGGCCACCATGTTTGCCATGTTAGCCTTCTATGTGGCTTCGGCGGCTTTTCGGGCCTTTCGGGCTAAAAACATCGAAGCAATATTATTACTCGGTACCGCCTTTATCATACTATTGGGTCGGACATTTGCCGGTGTATTACTTACCTCATGGCTCCCCGATTGGCTGGTAGGTTTAAAATTGGAGAACCTGACGGTTACGATAATGAAGGTTTTCAATACAGCGGGCAACCGGGCGATCATGATTGGGATTGCTTTGGGTATTGCTTCCACTTCTTTGAAAGTTCTGCTCGGTGTCGACCGAACATATCTCGGCGGAGGGGAGGATTAAGTTATGTATGAATTCATTAAAAATATTGATCGCCGCTGGATCTTTCTGCTAATGTTTGTGTCGGTAGCAATCCCGATTCTGCTTCAGATTCAGTTTCCCGAGAAAGCCACTGATCTGGCAGTTACAACCTATGAAGCAATCGAACAGTTGAATCCCGGAGATAAAGTGCTTTTATCGTTTGATTTTGATCCTGCCAGTGAAGGTGAATTAGGACCGATGGCCACAACCTTCACCTACCATTGCGCTGTTAAAGGGTTGAAAATGTACTTTATGGCTTTATGGCCGGTCGGTCCACAGATGGTCGATGAAAGAATTGAAAAAATTATTCATCGAGATTTTCCGGATATGGTTTATGGTGAAGATTATGTTAACCTGGGATTCAAATCAGGAAATGAAGGAGTGATAAAAGTCATCGTAACCGATTTCCGGAAGTTGTACACCACCGATGCCTATGGAACTGCTTTTGATGATATTCCTATGTGCCAGGATATCTATAGCGTTCAGGATATGGATTTGCTGATCAACGTCAGCGCTGGGTATGCCGGCACCAAGGAATGGGTACAATATGCCGTGACCGCTTTCCCGGATGATATTAAAATGGTTGCTGGATGTACCGGTGTTCAAGCGCCGTTATTATATCCCTACATACCAGACCAGTTACCAGGATTGCTGGGGGCCATTAAAGGAGCGGCCGAGTATGAGAAATTAGTTGTGGAGAGATACGGACTGGAAGACCAACCTCAATATCTGGAAGGTATCCGTCGTATGGGACCACAATTGGTAGCTCACTTGTTAATGATTCTACTAATCATTACTGGTAATGTTATCTTTTTTATCGAGAAGAGACGGGAGGGACAGTCATGATGCAAAATAAAACAGTCTGGACCATCGTATTGGTTGTTGCTGCTCTGATCTTGTTAATGAATAGTGTCTTCCGTGATGCTGGCAGCGTTTATGTAAGAGCGGTTGATATTGAACTTGCTAATGTTGGAACTGAAGAATCCCCTGTTTGGATCAACAGTAATTCCGATGATGCCTTGGATTACAATCTAGCTGCCGTACCTGAAGATCAGCGGATAGGCTGGACCCAGTATAACAGAACCAATGCTGCGGATTATGCGGTCGCCAGGGATGCAGATCCCAATCAAACTGAATATCGTTTCAGTTTATGGCGCACGATTGGCGTCTGGGTCGCTGCTTTTTTCACTTTATTTATTCTATCATTCCTGTATCGTGATAACCCGGTCTATAAGATTGCCGAATCAACGTTGATTGGTGTATCAGCGGCTTACTGGATGACGGTTGGGTTCTGGGACGTGATTGTTCCGAATTTACTGGGCAAATTATTACCGGGGATGGTGAAAGCCTGGGCTATGCCGGGGCTGAATGGTCACGCTGAATGGTTGTATATCTTCCCATTGATTCTGGGAATTATGCTACTGATGCGCCTATCCCCAAAAGGTGCCTGGATCAGCCGTTGGCCTTTGGCTTTTATTATCGGCACAACCGCTGGTATTCGGCTGTTAGGTTTCATACATGCTGATTTTCTGAGCCAGATCAGGAATAGTATCATCCCCATCGTTGTAATCAATCCCATTACCGGATTTTCTTTTTGGGATTCATTATTGAAT
>JABMQW010000099.1 GCA_013203115.1 Fidelibacterota bacterium | reverse complement strand
ACAGTCATTTTCTTGCAAAAAACAATGTAAAAAACAATCACTTCATTAATAAAGTAACCTACACAGCTTGAAAACAGAGAAATACTGTTGAACCATTCCTACATCTATCATAAAAAAACTATTTTTGCAAGAGGCTGATTATTATCACAGGGAAGCATTGTATTAAATATATCTTCCTTGATGGGATCTATTTCAGATAATAAAAGTGGTGGAGGGTATAGCTATAGAGTCAGTAAGTCAGCCCTGAATATGGTTTCGAAAAATCTGAGTATAGATTGGGCGGACAAGGGTATTATTATACTAAATATGCATCCCGGCTGGGTTCAAACTGATATGGGTGGTACCAAGGCACCGTTATCAAAGAAAATATCAGTCAGGGGTATGATTGATGTAATAGATAAAGTTAAAGAGCATGATAGCGGGAAATTCATTAATTATGATGGAGCGGAGCTGCCTTGGTAGCTTTGTCTTGAGTCATCCTTTCCAAATCGCTTGGCGAATTTTATATATTCGATTGAGAATGGATCTTGACAATGGAACCCAAGCTCGCCGGAAATTAGTATTCGACCACTCCTTCAACGAAAATAGGAACATTTCCTCTGGAAAAGGTTGGTTGGTTTTTATCGGATTTATATAAACGGTACGTCGATCAAAATACCAATCATTTGCCATCCAAGCCATGGTGGACATTGGAATTATCATTGTTGTGAAGTGAAAAGAATTACCAGTTTCCGCCATTCCCAGGAAAGAAGCTGCCGGTAGAATATCCGTAATACTTTTTAAGGCCGAGGTTGTTATGGTTGTTAAAGATGATCCGCTGAATAACCCCTCACCAGTATAATCATCTTTGAAATATTTCATGGTGCGCAGACCTGACAGCGCTAAAATCAGACCACAACTGCTGTAGCATCCACGTTTTACTGATACATCGAATCGTTCGGCGCTCATTCTGACAAATTCTACCTCTAAAAATGGAATTTTTACAGGTTGCGTAGAATCAGAGGTGGTGAGGAAAACCATTGGATTTGTCATGCGTCTATCAAAAGAAATCGTATTGAAGTGTACAGTGTCACCTTGCACAGTACCGAGGAGTCCCGAGTAACGCTCAATATAATTCAATCTATCAAGTAGTGATCGACTGTTAAACAATATTTTACCAAAATGATTGTAGGCATAATACACTGATTTAAGTGTTACAGAATGTTGGACATTTGTATGGGAATCGCGGTAGAACAAAGAGTCATTGGTAATTGAAATAACTCGTCCAATAGCAGCATTTCCGTTGGTAAATATGACCACATCTTGTACTTCAGCACCAATCGCTGAGAACAGGAAGATTAAAAAAACTACTAATTTTGTTCGGTTTTTACGCAAGATAATGATTTGTTTGATGGAATAAGTTAAATTTGATTTACCTATGCGGCTAAAAAATATTTTTAATATCATGATTATTTTTAGTGGACTGATTACAGGCCAACAAAAAATGGAAGCAGGAATCCTTTTAGGCTGGTATCAACCGGAGTTAACCGGGTTGGATACTTCGCTGGAGAGTTCGGCCGGTGGCTCAGAAATAATTCGGAAGAATTTACTGTTAGGTTACAGTTTTTCAATCCCTTTATTCCCGAGTGCAAGGGTAGGGTATGTGCAAGGTGGTTCCTATTTTTCCGGTGCCAGCGATACAACCCAATTCAGTCGCAAACTAATCTATCGTATGTTTGTTTTGGAGACCTATTTCAGACCCCTGCGCAGGTTGGAACTGAATTTTGCGTTAGCGCCCATGTGGAACAGCGCCGTGATTAAACTGGACACTAAAAATACCAAATCGGTTTGGGATGCACAAATCGGCAATTATAGAATCGATGTTCAAGCCCCGGAAAAAATGTCCAATAATTATTTTGGTTTTGCCAGTTTGATTGGCATAAGATACTATATTTTTAGTTGGTTTGCTGTAGATATTAAAACCGGTTTTATGTCCACAAATTACAAAGCTGCCAATTGGAAATTGGATGGTAAAATAATATCGGGTCCGGTATTAAAAATAGATGAAGAGTCCATTTTTTTGATGCAATTGATATTTTCATGGTAAGATTTTCCTTCTTTGTGTGCCTGGTATTTTCTGTGCTGTTATTTGGGGCTGATGTTCCCAAGGAATCCCAGAACCCCTGTCAGAATGAATTAATTATCAAAGTAAATCAGCAGGGGTTGAAATCGATCAGGTTTTACCAATTACCAAAATATTATTGGGAAGCCAGGAAATGCCAAAAATTACAAAATAGAAATAATCTAATTGCACAGAATGAACGGAAGCAGATTGATCAGGATTATCGTGAATCTTACCGATTGGAAGGATGCGCTTCCAGTTGCACTTACCTGGCGGCTGTGGCGGTGTTATATTTCTATGCATCGCGAGCAATGAAAAAATCTTGAAACATTCATTACTTTAATTGATAAAATTTCTTTTAAAAATCATGGAAGGATATTAATGAAATTCCGGAATTTGTTTTTTCCATTATTAATTCTGCTGTTAAGCAGTTGTGGCAAACAGGATCGAAATCCAATTCTTATTGGAAGGAACGTGTATTATGAATTTTCAGCGCTAACACCTGAGCATATTTATCAGGCAACCGATCAAACATTACTGGAATGTCAGTTACTGGTCACATCAATCGTGACAATACCTTCGGAAGAACGGACATTTGATAATACTTTGCTTGAAATTGATGATATCCAGGCTTTATTAATGCGACCAGCTAATCCGCTATATTTGATGGGATCGGTGCATCCCGACTCGATAATTCGAATTGCAGCAGATTCCGCTGTTATGCGGATTGAGTTGTACATTAATGATTTAGCGATTAATGAGCAGTTATTTAAAGCTGTCAAATCCTTCTCCCAGTCTAATGAAGCCGAAAATCTTGTGGGCTGGGAAAAACGTTTTCTGGATAAACAATTAAGAGATTTTCGTCGAAATGGTTTGGAGCTACCTCCAGCCAAGCGTGAAAAAGTAAAAAAAATACTTAACAGGCTAAGCCGGAATTCGCAACAATATTATAATAATATTTCCAATTATTCGGATACATTATTCGTTGATGAAGCGGAAATAAATGGTCTGTCTGATGCTTATAAAAATGCCCATCGTGTCGGCGAGGATCATTATGCAGTTGATTTAAGTTATCCCAGTTTTCAACCATTTATGAAATTATCAGAATCTAATGATGCGCGCCGTCGATTATTACTTAAATATCTCAACCGGGCTGAGGCTGATAATCTACCTCTTTTCCGAGTTATTTTGCGTGATAGAAAAAAATTGGCTGATCTATTGGGTTACCCATCCTATGCCGCCTTTATTGTTGAAGATAAAATGGCTAAAACGACCGAGAATGTTTGGGCTTTTGAGAATGAGCTGCGGGCAGCTCTGCAAACCAAAGCGGATACTGAATTGCAGGAATTATTGGAGTTGAAAACCAGGAAGACACGCCAGCCGGCCAAATCTATTTACCAGTGGGGAAAATACTATTATATGGATCAATTGGCTAAGACCAAGTATAAGCTGGACGGTGAGCTGGTCCGGGAGTATTTTGAAGTTGGTAATGTAATTGATGGTCTGTTAACGACCATGCAGGAATTATTTGAATTGGATTTTAAGAAGGTGGAACGCGGATCAACCTGGCATCCCGATGTTTTATTATATGAAGCCTATGATTTGAGAACTAAAGACTGGATTGGCAGTTTTTATCTTGATTTGTTCCCGCGTGAAAATAAATATGGTCACGCCGCCTGTTTTGATGTAGTCGAAGGTAAGGCATATCCCGATGGATACCAGAAACCAATGTTTGCCCTGGTATGTAATTTCCCGAAACCAAACGCTGAAACACCATCGCTCCTGTCCCATTCCCAAGTCGAAACATTTTTCCATGAATTTGGGCATGGATTACATAATCTGTTGACTAAATCACCCCTGATTAGTTATTCAGGAACACGTGTTGCACAGGATTTTGTTGAAACTCCTTCGCAAGTTTATGAAGGCTGGGTCTGGGAGAAGGAAGTACTCGGTAAATTTGCTCGCCATTACCTGACAGGTGAAACTATACCTGATGATTTACTTAATAAAATGCTGGAAGCTAAAAATATGCTGTCCGGAATTAATGCTCTGCAGCAGGTGTTTTATGGGGTTTTGGATTTTACGTTACACGACACTTATAATCCCTTCAGCGCTATAAAAACCACTGAAATTGTTGAACAACTGCAAAATGATATCACGCCATTTAAATATATACCTGATACTCATATGGAAGCATCATTCGGTCATTTAATAGGGTACGGTGCCGGCTATTATGGTTATCTTTGGTCGAAAGTATATGCGCAGGATATTTACTCGCTCTTTGAAGAAAATGGTATTATGGATCAAACCACTGCCCGAAGATACCGTGTTATTATTCTTGAAAAAGGTGGAACGGAAGATGCATTTGATCTTATTTCCCAATTTTTAGATCGTGAACCGAATAATGCTGCATTTATTAAAAGTCTGGGTTTGTAATTGACGAACAAAATTACTGCAATTAGTTTTGGGCTAATTTTTATCCTAAATGTATTGTTATCTATTGGTAACGATTCAATTGAGAGACACAAAGAATTTACAAACTTGAAAAACCTGGCAACTCAAATACGGTATACAGCCGATACTGATCCGATTCGGTTATCTGATTTACCGGAGTCAGGCTTATATTTACTGATAGTAAAGGACTGCGATAAACTAATCGATCAACTAAATGACCGTCCAGATAATTTGTTGAAGATTATTACTTATGGAAATAATATTGTGCGCAGCGTCAGGCAAATCAGTTCAAGTCCGCTGAAAATTAGAGTGTCAGAAAATAAAAAGGTAAATATAAGGTATTATTATTTCTCAGGAGAATACTAATCGAGGTCTAATGATATATCAATTTCTTTAAATATCAAGTTGGCAATGGTACGAGCAACTTCATCGCCCCGTAGCCCGTTTGCAGACATTTCCTGCCATGAAGTTTGAAGCACCTTTAAATCATATTTGTTATCAAAGATCGCATCTAATACGGTTGCCGGTACATCAAAGTCACGCAAACGCTGATACATGCCTAAATTAGTGAAATTCATGTTTAAAATTACTGGCTCATGAAATTAAACCAAAGCTTTGTAGAGGGATTAACAACGAGATGGGCATCCGAATTTATTTTGATATAATATCAATGGAGTCATCATGCAAAAAGGCATTGTAAAAGAATACGACCGCTATAAAGGTTATGGATTCATCACTGGTGATGATGGGGAAGATTATTTCGTTCATGCCCGGGGGTTACGTGTTCATCTTCAGGAAAAGGGATTGCGGCCGGGGCAGCGGGTTTTATTTGATATAGCTTTCGATATGAAAGGTGATAAGGCGATTAACGTTCGATTAGGTTAATAATTGATTAACGATAATTACCTGTTTGAGTTATTATTTCTTCAATTGTCTTAAGCATGTCCGATTCGGAGGACATCACAATTCCGTCTGCTTCGATTAATTTTACTAATTCCGGCAGGATTTCATTCCGTACTTTATCCGTTGAATAAAACTGTATCAGACCGGTTATGATCTGTTCCAGACGGTTGATTCGCTGTCGGTTATCAAGTTTTTCAATGCTGGTAAACGAACGTAGCATGGCAGCTTCAGCCCGTTCTTGATTGTAATCGGGAAACAGGCGTTTCAAGGCCGCGTTCCAGGCTTCCTTTTCACTGTAATCGATCCGATTATCAGCTAATTGCAAGCAAACCAAAAGATCGGTTACTTGCTCAAGTGGCGTCATATCCTCGATTCTATTTTTCTGCTGTGTATTCTTTTTGAACCAACTCATACTGCTCCCGATTTTCCTTATTTATAATAACGATTACACTCGGCGTTGGTGGATTACCAATCTGGTAGCCACTGGAAATTTAATTCAGTCAGCTCTAAAAATAATAATTAATTCACTCCATAATTAGCTGCTTTGAGGAGGCTGGTAGAATTAAATTTAATGAATTCCAAATCACATTATTTAATAGGTTCGCTGTGAAAAATGTCTGATGATGAAGAATTTCAATGAAGATTCGCTAATACTAGACCAGTTAAGTAAGCAATTCCCTGAAAAATTTGCGGCTACCAACCAAATATTTAAGTCTATCAATCGCGGGGATCGTATTTTTATCAGCACTGCCTGCGGCGAACCACAGTATCTGGTCAATGCACTGATCGAATATGTTGAATCGAATCCGAAAGCGTTTTTTGACGCCGAGGTTTTACATGTCTGGACCCTTGGTGTCGCACCCTATACTCAAGCCAAATTCAAACGTAATTTCCGGCATAATTCATTCTTTATCGGCGCTACAACCCGCGCGGCGGTGAATGAGGGAATGGCTGATTATACGCCAATCTTTTTATCAAAAATCCCTGATATGTTCCGACATGGTTTGGTGCATGTGGATGTCGCCCTGATCCAGGCTTCAATGCCCGATAGTCATGGCTATATGAGTCTCGGTGTTAGTGTGGATATTGTAAAAGCGGCCACTGAAAGTGCCAAATTAGTTGTTGCGCAGGTTAATAAAAATATGCCGCGTGTTCACGGTGATGGGTTCATACATATTGAAGATACAGATTTCATCGTTCATTATGATGAACCGATTTTAACGTATCAGGATGATCCGGACGATGAAGTAGCTCAGAGAATCGGTCATTATGTATCGAAATTGATTGTCGATGGAGATACGATTCAGGTAGGATATGGAAGCTTACCTAATGCTATATTATCGAATCTATACGATAAAAAAGATCTTGGAATCCATACCGAATTAATTGGTGATGGCCTAGTTAGCTTAATGGAAAAAGGCGTAGCTAACAATACCAGAAAATCGATCCATCGCAATAAAACAATCGCTACTTTTGCAATGGGTAGTGAGCAAACATATCGCTACCTGCATGATAATCCAAGTGTGGAATTTCGGACCGTTGATTATACCAATAATCCGCTTATTATAGCCCAAAACAATCATATGACCGCCATTAACAGCGCACTGGAAATCGATTTGACCGGTCAAGCAACTTGTGAATCGCTGGGTAGTACTTTTTATAGTGGTATTGGCGGACAAGCTGATTTTATGCGTGGCGCTGTCATAGCTGATCATGGGAAAACCATCCTGACTCTGCCATCTACTGCCGAAAACGGAACTGTTTCGCGCATTGTACCCTTTTTAAAAGAAGGAGCCGGAGTCACTCTTAACCGGGGTGATATTTACTATGTAGTTACCGAATTTGGCATCGCTTATCTGCATGGTAAAAATATCCGTGAACGGGCCATGGCTTTGATTGTAATTGCCCATCCCAAATTCCGTCCGCAATTGATTCAGGAAGCTAAAAAAAGGTTTCTGATCTATAAAGATCAAGCTTTTATTACCGGAAAAGCCGGCGAGTATCCTGAAAATCTTGAAGTATATCGTACCACCAGTAAGAATGAAGAAGTATTCTTCAGACCGGTAAAAATCAACGATGAACCACTACTAAAAGAATTTTTCTACTCTCTTTCCGATAAAAGTATGTATCGCCGTTTCATTTCCCAACGCAAAGACATGCCCCATGAGCGATTACAGGATTTTGTAGTGATTGACTATCGTAAAGAAGTGATTGTTCTGGCATTTATGGGTGATGGTACGGAATTTAAAATGGTTGGAATGGGGCAGTATGGAATAGTTGATATGACGCATACCGGTGATATCGCTTTTGTCGTCCGCGATGCGTACCAGAATCGGGGTATCGGCAGAGAATTACTGAAATATTTGACCTTCATTGCCAAGCGGCAGGGTCTGCTTGGATTTACGGCAGAGGTACTTATGGACAATATCCCAATGCTGCGCTTGTTCGAAAGTATGGGGTTTGATATTGATAAAAGAAATGAAGAAGGAGTCTACGAATTAAAAATGCTTTTTCGAGATATTCGGGATAATTAACAGTTAGCCACAATAGTATAACAGACAGATTTATGAGAATAATTAACTGGAATACAAATTATTGGCAAAGAAAGCACTTGGATAAAATATTTTGGGACTATCTTGATAATAAATTGCAACCTGACATTGCCATATTTCAAGAAGTTTGTCCTAACCTGAAATCACCTGGTTTTATTGGAGACAGACAAAAAGAAATTGATAAATTTAGCGAAGCTAACACATTTGTTTGGGAAGACATTGATTCAAAGAGAAAATGGGGGAGCGGAATTTTTACGAATAATATTCCAATAAGAGAACTAAAAATAAAGACGGATTACAGAGGTTGTCTTTCTGTTGCTGAAATTAAGATCGACAACAAAATATTAACTGTAATATCTTTATATGCAATTATAGAAAATGGTTACAGTATAACGAGCTTACATCGCATGTTTTCAGATTTAACACTACTATTGGAAGGTAAACTAGGACAGAAACGGAATATTATTTTAGGAGGAGATTTTAATGCAAGTTTACAGTGGGATAAACAGCAAACGGGTGTTTCACATAAAATAATGTTTGAGAGGCTTGAAAATTTTGGACTAATGAACTTGCTAAAAATAAAATATAATGAACCAATTGAGACATGGAGAAGCAATAATGCTAATCGAAAATGGCAGTTAGACTATGTATTTGTTTCATCAAACTTAATTGACCAGATTAAAGATATAAAAGTTTTATACAATGACAGAATAGCTGAATTAAGTGACCATAATCCCATTGAAATACGATTAGATTGGAAAAACTAGAGTCGCAAAACTGATATGGTTAAGCCGAGCATTAAATATCTTTTCGAACCAAAATCGATTGCGGTAATTGGCGCATCGGAAAATCCCCTTAAGATCGGGCATGTAATCGTCAAAAATATTGTCGAAGCCGGTTATCATGGTAAGATATATCCGGTTAATCCTAAAGGTGGGGAAGTATTAGGGCATAAGATATATTCCAGTATTACTGACATTAATGATGAAATTGATGTGGCTACCCTCGTGATACCGGCCAAGTACGCCTATTCAGCATTGGAGATGTGTGCCGCGGCAGGTGTCAAGCATCTGCCGATTGTATCATCCGGTTTCTCCGAGATCGGTAATCTGGCTGAGGAGCGCAAGCTGGCAAAATACGCCCGTGAACATGGAATGCGTATCTTGGGTCCCAATATTTTCGGACATTATTCCGCCAAAGTTTCTCTGAATGCTACTTTCGGTCCACGGGACATTCAAAAAGGGAATGTGGCTATTATCACCCAGAGTGGTGCTTTGGGTATTGCCATGATCGGTAAAACAGCCGTGCAGAATATTGGTTTATCGGCGATTATTTCGGTTGGGAATAAATCAGATATCGATGAGGCCGACCTGTTAGAATATCTGGTGGAACAGGATGATACCAAGATTATTTTGATCTATATCGAAGGTATTCAGCAGGGGGAACGATTAATTAAAGCCTTATCGGTGGCTACTAAAGTAAAACCGGTTATAGTCATTAAATCGGGGCGCTCGAAACGTGGGGCGATTGCGGCTGCTTCCCACACCGGTTCCTTGGCCGGTTCCGATAATATTTTCGATGCGATTATGCGTCAGTGTGGCGTTTTGCGTGCTGAAAGTGTCGATGAAGCACTTGAATGGTGTAACTACCTTTCCAATGCACCGCTACCGAAAGGCGAAAGTACGATTATTATTACCAATGGCGGCGGCGTTGGTGTCTTAGCGACCGATGCCTGTGAAAAATATTCGGTCAAGCTGTACGATGATTCACAGCACCTCAGGGATCAGTTTAAAGCTGTGACCCATGGATTTGGTTCCACCAAAAATCCAATTGATCTCACAGGCGAGGCATCCGCTGATGAATATGTGCTTGCCTTGGATGTGGCGTTGCAAGATAAGTATATTGATGGTGTTTTAGCGCTCTACTGTGAAACAGCCATGATGACTGCCGAACAATTAATAAAAATGATTGAGGACAGTTATGCCAAATATATAAAAATTGGTAAACCGGTGTTGTTCTCATTGTTTGGTGGTGAAAAAACGGAACGCTGCATTAAGGCTCTAACACAGAAAAATATACCAGTATTCCGGGATGTCTATAACGCTACTTCCTGTCTGGGAGTTGCTTATTCCTTCAATAAGATGCGCTTGATTACAGCGTCGGAAACGATTGATTCCGCAGTTGATATAGTGGCCATCGATAAAATAATTGATGGTGTTCTGGCAGATAATCGTCAGTTTATGCTGGCGCATGAAGGGGAAGGTTTACTGAAAGCGGCCGGTTTAGCTGGTCCTCGTAACGGAATTGCCCGTAATATTGAATCGGCTGTCAAATTGGCCGATGAAATCGGTTATCCGGTAGTGATGAAAATAGTCTCGCGGGATATCCTGCATAAAAGTGACGTTGGCGGAGTCCTGCTTGATCTGGATAATCAGGATGAGGTAGTGGATGCCTACCAGGCAATTATGCATAATTGTAAGGCGCATAAACCGGATGCTAGCATCGAAGGCGTGGAAATTGTCGAGCAGGTAAAATCCGGTACTGAAGTTATTATTGGCGCCATGCGCGATAAAATCTTCGGTCCGATAATGATGTTCGGACTCGGTGGGATCTATGTGGAAGTGATGAAAGATGTTTCATTTCGAGCCCTGCCGTTGAGCCGGCGGGAAGTGCGGACGATGATCAAGGAAATTCGCTCATATCCCTTATTGTTGGGGGTGCGGGGTGAAGTGCGGAAGGATATTGACGGGATTGTTGAAACGATCTTCAAACTGGGGACAATCATCAGAAATTGTCCGCGAATAACAGATATCGAGATTAATCCTTTGATGGTATATGAAGAAGGACAGGGGGTTAAAACGGTTGACGTAAGAGTGTTATTATCAAATGCTGAAAAAGGTGAGAATGATGCCTAAACTAATTATTACATCGATTCATAAAAATGCTGGGAAAACCAGTTTCATTATTGGTTTAACGAAAGCACTAAACCAAAAAATCGGGTATATGAAACCATTTGGTGATCGGTTATTGTATCGAAAAAAACGTTTATGGGATTACGATGCCGCTCTGATGACAAAAATATTCAATATCGAAGATATACCTGAGGAAATGAGTCTTGGTTTTGATCATTCCAAATTACGTTATATGTATGATGAATCGAGTTCGCATGAAAAAGTTATTGAAATGGTCAATGCGACCGGTGCGGGTAAGGAATTAATAATTATTGAAACGGGTGGTGAACTGTCTCAATGTATATCCGTACACCTGGATGCCCTCACTTTAGCCAGAATTACGGCTGGGAAACTGCTGGTAGTATTAAGTGGTGATAATGATCAAATTCTGGATGATGCCATGTTCCTGAAGCGTAGTATTGATTTAAAGGACATTGATTTTGGTGGCGTGATCATTAATAAGGTGCATGATGTGGAAGAATTCAGCACAAATTATTTAGGCTATTTTGCTGAACTGGATATGCCGGTACTTGGTATTTTACCATATCGTGCTGAACTGACTTTTCCGTCTTTAAAATTTATTTCTGATATTATTTTCGCTAAAGTGCTTTCCGGCGAGAAGGGGTTGGACAGTATTATCAAGAATATTTTTGTCGGTGCCATGGGCGCCGATGCCGTTCTGCGGGTCCAGAAATTCCGGAAAGAGAATAAACTGGTAATCACCAGTGGTGATCGCAGCAACATGATTTTAGCGGCACTCGATACCCACAGCAAAGGAATAATTTTAACTAATAATATTTTACCATCGGCCAATCTGATCGCCCGGGCATCAACTGAAAATATTCCAATGTTGATGGTTTCCACCGATACCTATCAGACAGCCAAAAAAATTGATGGAATCGTACCCCTGATTACATCCAGCGAATTATCTAAAATTGAATTATTAACCGATCTCGTCCGGCAAAATATAAATTTCGATCTCTTATTGTAATAGAAATCAAACTTACAAATACCTGATAATCAGGGTGGCTTATTTTGAATCGGCTACTCTGATCTATTTAATGTAATTTTCAATAATAATAACTAAATTGCAGCCGTATGGATAAAACCATCAGTTTCAAACTTACCGCAGAAGATATCAAACGTTACGAGAAGCAAATCGCTAAAATCGATCTTAATATCGAACGTGAATTACTTCAGAAAATACCCCATAAGGTCGAAGCTTTACTTAAATATGGTAAATTATCATCAATTCAATTGAGTCTGGTATTGGATATTTCAAAACTGATAGCGGTATTAGGCAATATTCCTGATCTGGAATTATCAGTAAGACGCATGATTATATTCGCCCTGCAATATTTTTATAATCCTGAAGATGATATTCCCGATAATGTTGTTGGTCTTGGGTTTCTTGACGATGCGATTTTAGTAAGATGGATTATTGATCAGGTTATGGTAAAGTATCCGGAATATTTTCAGGCTTAGCTACTTAGTAGGGATAATCCGATCGATGCTTTGTTTATGGAATCATAACATCAAGAGGTTTATATGAATCCGATTACCGTAGTAGTTGATGCCATGGGCGGCGATAATGCACCCAAGGCAATTGTACGTGGCGCTGTTCAAGCTGCTAAGGATCATCCTGTCAAAATTATTCTGGTGGGTGAAGAAGAAAGCATCAAACAGGAATTAGATCGTATATCTTATCCGGATGGCTCGATTATCATACATCCTACGACCCAACAGATTGAGATGGGTGAATCACCGCAGTCTGCGATTGAAGAAAAAACCGATTCTTCGATAGTCCAGGCCGCGCAGATATTAGCAGCGGGGAAGGCTGAAGCACTGATCTCGGCCGGTAGTACCGGATCGGTTGTATTGGCAGCAGCCAGGCATATTCCAAGGATCTATGGTGTACGCAGAACAGCAATCGCTACGGTTTATCCAACCTTAAACGAATTAAAGCGCAAAGATTATCTGGCCCTAATGCTTGATGTAGGAGCCAATATACATAGTTCTGCCGAAGAATTAGTTCAATTTGCTCTGATGGGTGCGGCCTATGTGTCTAATATACGTGGAATTGAAGAACCAACTGTAGCTCTCTTGAATATAGGTGAAGAAGAGACCAAAGGGGGCGAAAAAATGAAACTGGCATATCAAATTCTAAAGAAAACGCGAAATCTCAAGTTCCATGGAAACATAGAAGGTAAGGATATAATGCGGGGTATTGTTGACGTGATTGTCACCGAAGGGTTTGTGGGTAATACCGTTATAAAAACCCTGGAAGGCGCTGCCAATACGATGAGTCATTTGGGAAAAATTGCCTTTAAGACCAAATTGTCCTGGAAGATAGGGTTAATAATGCTCCGAAAAGGATTACAAGCCCTTAAAGAAGTAACCGACTATTCTGAGTATGGTGGTGCACCTTTGTTGGGTTTTGAGAAAATGGTGATAATTGCTCACGGCCGTTCCAATCCCAAAGCCATAACCAATGCGATCAAAGTAGCCAGTAAGTGTGTGCGTGACGATCTTAGCGGACATATTTCAAGCAGTATTAAAGATTATGAAGTGGAAACGGCACGTGAATTTTATCAGATGGTGAGGGAATCCGACTGACGTACATTAGAGCCTGTAGCAATCATTGTAATTCTTTGATTTACCCACCTACGCCGAAAGCCCCATCTACGCTGAAGCTACGATGGGCAGGCCTGGATGTTAATCCGGTTATATATCCTGAAACATTAAGCTGTCTAACAATCTGAGAGAAATAATAAAGTTGAATATGAAACAATATAGCAATAACCTGATTATATGTTTGCTGCTTGTTACCTGGACCGGATGTGCTTATTTTAATACTTTTTATAATGCTCGGCAATACTTTGCGGATGCGGAAGAAAAACGTCTGGAAAAAGTCGGTGAATCGGTTCCGAAAAATGCCCTTGATGCTTATGCTAAAGTAATTGAAAGATCTCAAAAAGTACTGGATAAATATCCTGATTCAAAATTCCGCTATGAAGCCATTCTACTTATGGGAATTTCACATTTTCATCGCGGTGAGATACGCAAGGCAGAGATTACTTTCTTAAACCTGGAAGAGGAGCCAGGTGGCAATTATCTTCTGGAAGCTAAATTTTGGCAAGCCTTATGTAAATGGAAACTCGGAAAAGTTCAACCGGCAATAAACGAGTTAGAAGCCTTACAGCAGGATGTCGAAGATCCGAAATTTCAAGCACGAATTTTGTTAGCCCGGGCTGATATATTCTTAGAAGAAGGTCTAAATAAAGAAGCTTTCGGAACTCTTGAACAAGCCGCTGTCTTTACCAGAGATCCCATGGAACGGAGTCAGATATATTATCAAATTGCCAGCCTGGCATATCGTAATAGTGATTATGATCTGGCCTACCGGGCTAATAAACAGGTATTGAAGAGTACGATTTCAAAATCTCGCATAAATGAAGCGAATCTCAATATAGTTCAAATTCGGCGGGAACAGGGAAAACGTCGAATTGTGGAATCGCTGGTTAAGTCATTGTTAGCTGATGATCAGTATAAAGACATTCACGGTGCCCTGGAGTTGGAATTAGGGAAAATGTATCAGGATAATGATGCCCTGCCAGAAACGATTGAACAAATGAGTAAAATAGTGCAGAATTATTCAAAAACCAACCAGTCAGCAGAAGCCTTGTTTATTTTAGGCGAGATACAGTTATTAACTTTCCATCAATTGGATTCGGCTAAAATTATATTTGAAAAATCGGTTAGCGAACATGGCAATTCTCCAGTGAAGCAGAAAGCCCAGGCCTATATAAAGAAAATATCAGCTTACCTATCCGAATATGAGCTTTTAAAGCAAAATTTGGAAGGATTGTATAACCCGGTCGAAGCAGTCATTGACACCAGCGGGATTGATTCAGCACGGCAATTAAGCTCAGTATTCGTCGATACGATAAAGTTAACGGCTGATATCGCCCGCAGTTTATATGTTCTGGGAGAATTGGAAGCTTTTCATTTTAATCAGCTTGATTCGGCTGAGAAATATTTTGAAGAAATCATTAATTATTACCGCGATAACGAGTACCATCCCAAAGCTTTCTTTACCCTCAGTTATTTGAAATATACCCTGTTCGATACTATCCGGGCAGTTGAACTGGAAGACTCTATTCTAGCAAACTACCCTGAATCTGATTACGCTGACTATATACATGTCTTGCGTGGTGATACTCTGGAATCAAATATACAGGCACAACTATTAACCGATAGTGAAACCAACTGGCATCTGAATAGACCGCTTGCTTTACAACAGTACAAACAAATAATTATATCAGATTCTACCAGTGAGATTTCAGCCAGAGCAGCCTATTTTCTGGCTTATCATTATGATTACACTGATAATAATGCCGACAGCGCTTTGGCATATTACACTTGGTTGGACCAGCATCATCCGCTCAGTGATCAAAATCTTGCAGCCCGGAGACGCTTTCAGCAATTGAGATCAATTTTAGCTCCTCCGAAATCAGCTATTTCTGAGCCAACGGTAATTGATACGACAGGTAGTAATGATAACTGAGACTGGTCTGATAACCTCGAATCGGTGTATCGCACGGAATCTTTGGCGTTTGGAAATTGAAGTTCCTGAAATTGCCTACGCACAATCCCAACCGGGACAGTTTATTGAGATTTTAGTTGACGTGACCTGGGAACGTCCATTACGATGTCCTATGAGTATTGCCGGTATTCAAGATAATAGGCTATCAATAATCTATAAAACAATTGGTATATCAACACACAGCTTAGCAACCAAACAATCAGGTGAAACAATATCAATAATCGGCCCACTTGGGAATTCATTTTCTATTGCTGGAGCCGGGTCTATCCCGGTTTTAGTTGCCGGAGGAGTGGGTTTGCCACCGCTACTATGGCTGCATCAGATATTAACTAAGCAAAATATTACTCATTATTTAGTTATAGGAGCTCAGACAGGTGAAGAACATTTTGTAAAAACCGATCAGCATAAAAATATTTATCTAACTACAGATGATGGTAGCCTGGGTCGCCATGGAACTGTAATACCTGTTGTGGAAAGTATAATTGATAAAACCAATAATATATACATTTACGCTTGTGGACCTGAAGCTATGCTTGCAGCAGTACAGGATACAGCATTTGAACACAATATCGGTGGCCAGTTATCTACCGAAAGTTATATGGCCTGCGGATTCGGTATCTGTCAGGGCTGTGTTGTTAAACGTAGAGATTTTAAACAAGCTGATCATTCCTACAATTTACGATATGCATTAGTTTGTCAGGATGGACCTGTTTTTAATATGGGAGAGCTGTATTTTGGCTGATCTAAGTGTAAAGATCGGATCTGTTGATTTTAAAAATCCCATCTTTACGGCCTCCGGAACGTTTGGTTATGGTACTGAGGTTTCTGATTTAACTGATATTTCAGCGCTTGGAGCCATCATTACCAAGTCGATTACATTACATTCACGAGAAGGGAATCCACCACCACGAATTGTCGAAACGACAGGTGGTATGATCAACTCGATTGGCTTAGCCAATATTGGTGTGGATCAATTTATTGCAGAAATGCTCCCAGCCTACAAGTTTTTTGAAACAGCCGTTATTGTCAACATCGCCGGTTCAACGGTGGAAGAATACTGTCAGGTTTTGAAAATAATCGATGCTGTTTCATCCAATATTGCCGGTTATGAAATCAATATATCCTGCCCGAATGTCAAAGAAGGGGGTATGGCTTTCGGCGTAAGCGCCGATACTACTGCTCGGTTGACCGAGCGACTTCGAAAGTTGACGGAGCGACTGATAATTTTGAAATTGAGCCCCAACGTTACCGATATCACTGTTATCGGTAAAGCGGCTCAGGAAGCTGGTGCTGATGCTGTTTCGGCTATTAATACGCTGGTGGGTATGAGTATTAATCATTTGTCCCGTGAAAGTAATATTTTTACTACATATGGTGGTTTATCCGGTCCGGCAATTAAACCAATTGCCTTAGCCTGTGTACATAAATTAGCGAGCAGTCTGGAAATTCCGGTACTCGGGATTGGTGGTATTACTGCAATCCCGGATGTAGTTGAATTTACACTGGCTGGAGCTACAGCAATTCAGATCGGAACAGCCAATTTCCGTGATCCTGATATTGGCAGGAAAATTGTATTTGATTTGGTAGAATATTGTAAACAGGATAAGATTGAATCATTTGATTCACTGATTGGGCAAGTGCGGGTATTTCAATGATAAAACGTTTATTATTAACTGCAATTGTAGTATCACTAATTTGCGCTTGTGCCTCATCACCACGTTACGGACAAGGAAAATCGGGCCGCAGGTCAACCGAACGAAGCCCCAGCCGGTCGGCGAAAGTATTGATTGGGATAAGTTCCTTTTATGCGGATGACTTTCACGGCAAATTGACCGCCAATGGCGAAGTTTTTGATATGTACGGGCTAACCGCCGCCCATAAAACACTACCATTGAATACGATTGTACGAGTAACCAATCTTGAGAATAAAAAATCACTAATTTTAAGGATTAATGATCGAGGACCGTATGTTAAAGGCCGGATCCTGGATTGTTCGTATGGAGCGGCATTAAAACTGGGCTTTGTGGGTGAAGGAACTGCGAAAGTCAGAATTGAAATAATTGAGCTGGGGGATAATCAGTACATGAAACATGATTAAACGAATATAAGTGGAGAATATGAGGAAGAAATTCCATATGATTGCCAATCAGAAGGGGGGATCTCAGAATGTTATGGAAATCATCTCACGTATAAGACCCATTTTCGAACAGGCTGATACGGAACTGATGATTCACGAAACTTCCTAGTCACGGCATGCGAACGAAATTGCCCAGAAAATGATATTCTGTATTCGTTCAATATAATTGGCTGGGGGTTAATTACAGCCATCAATCGCACTTCGGAAAATTTTCGCTGGTGGCCGAAACAGCGTTATAATATTTCCACAGTTATTGAATTGATCCGTTTAAAGGCACGGGCTACGCGCCTGATTATCGATAATATTGAAATTACCGGGCAGATTTCTTTTTTAATTGCCTGCAACATGCCCTATACCGGTGTCGGAATGAAAATGGCACCCCGTGCTCGGCTTGACGATGGTAAAATTGACTTGATTGTAGTAAAAAAAGTGACCCGGTTGCAGATGCTGAAACTGTTCCCGAAAGTGTTTGATGGCAGTCATATCGAGTCAGAATTAGTCGAATATTACCAGGCTAATACCTTTGAATTGATACCCGAACAGGATGATCTGCTGGATGTGGATGGTGAATTGACTGGCTCGACACCTTTTAAAGTTGTCATGAAATCCAAGGCGATTAAAATATTTATTTAAGCTTCGTTGCTTTCAGCAATAGCCCAGGTTGACCATTAATTCACCGGCAATACTGATTACGAATTCTCTATCTTCATCAGTAAAAGTATCTGGCACTCTGATTTACTGACCCGCCTGAGGGCGTATGACATTTTCCTTGCGATCCGGGCGACGGGGATTTGCCAGTGGAGTCTTCTGTAAATATTGATATTTACCGGACTTCTTTACACGTGCGAACGTGACGCCTCTCTATTAGCCACTGCAATATTAGATAACCCTACGTTGCTAGAGCAAGAAATACCGGCCTGCCAATTGGCACTACATATCTGACTATCTCGAAAATCCCCTCTGTTAATATTGCAGTTTCAACAATCTTAACTTATGAACTGTAAAAGAAAAGTCAAAGGATAGGGATAAATAATATCCGTAGTATTACAACGGATGCTTATTTACGCAATTCGCAGGAATAATTCAAAGCTGGTACCTTTTTTTACCTGGCTTTCGACAAATATATGTCCATCAATATCCTTGAGAATGTTTTTGACAATTGCCAGTCCCAGGCCAGTACCAACTGATTCATCTTTGGTAGTAAAAAAGGGTCCAAATATTTTATCAATGATTTCAGGTTGAATACCTGAACCGTTATCCTGAATGGACAAGTTAACATATTTATTTTCAGGTAAATAATAATACCATTTAGAGTCCTTGTTATCAGACACAATTTTGGACCTCAGAGTTATTTTGCCGGAATCAGCGATGGCGTCTTTGGCATTGATAATCAGATTCATTAAAACCTGTTCAAATAATTTCGCATCGGTATTTATCAGAACCTCGGGGCAGCTCAAATCAGCAGATACCTTTATCTTAGATCCAACGATCTGAGAAAATAGATCGATTTTAGTATTGATAAATTGGTCGAGATTAAGCTCTTCGATATAGGGGTTCTGTTTGCGGCTGAATTTCAATAAATGACGGACGGTTCCGGCTGCTTCTCGTGCTTTATGCTGGATCGATTGAATATATTTATACTGTTTATCAGTTTTATTAAGTGTCATGCGGCATAAATCGGCGTAACCCAGAACATTGGTTAACTGGTTGTTAAGTTCATGGGCAATAAGACTGGACAGCGTTCCTATAATTTCCATTTTCTGGGCATGGCGCAATTGATATTCCAACTGTTTGTATTGGGTGATATCACGGGCAAATCCAATATGGAAATGGTCATTATCGTTTTCGTCATTAACTTGCTTGACATTTAATAAGACCTGAATAATACGATTGTCTTTTGTGATCCATTCCGCCTCGGATAAATGTACCTCTCCGGATTGTTTGAGGTGCTTTTGAAAACTCTTGCCCTCATGTTGCTCGGCAAAAAATAAATCAAATATATTTTCACCGATAATTTCCTTTTCCGACTTATAATTCAGCATCTGCAGCATATAAGGATTCAGCATAGTAATCTTGAAATCATGATCCAGTTGAAAATAACCGGATTGATGATTATTATAGATTCCACGAAATAAGGCTTCAGATTCTTCAATCTTT
>JABMQW010000009.1 GCA_013203115.1 Fidelibacterota bacterium | reverse complement strand
CCAATGAACGCACATTAACAAAATTGTTCTCGATAGCGGTCAAGAAAAAACCGACCTTATTAATTGATGTAGCACGGGTTTTTACTGGAATATAATGAAAAGTAAAGAATTACTCGACGCCCTGAATCTGGGGACTTTTATTGCTTTTGATTTTGAGACCACCGGATTAAGTCCTGAAAATGATCGGCTGATAGAAATTGCCGCAATCCGGTTTGTCAGCGGTGAGCCTCAGGATAAATTCGTTACCCTGGTAAATCCCGGTCAGGATATTTCACCGGAGATTTCCGATATTACGGGCATCACAAACGAAATGGTTAAAGATGCACCCACGGAAGATAAAATCGTTGATGATTTTCTTGCTTTTCTTGGTAATGCCCCCCTGGTAGCTCATAATATTCCTTTTGATATTGCCTTCCTGAAAGCGTTGCGGAATCGTTGCGAAAAACCGGAGGTCGAACACAACCTTTACGATACGCTCCAGTTAAGCCGCGTTTTTTTGTATTTTAGACCGGTTCACAGCCTCGGTGCCGTAGCCGAATATTTTGGATATACAGCTAAGGGATCACACCGGGCCGAACAGGATACAATTAACTGTGGTAGTGTTTTTATGCACCTGGTGGAAGAAGCGGCCAGCTATCCACTGGGGGTCGTTACCAGGCTGTTGGAAATCTTAAAAAATATTAATCTGCACAATAAATCACTCTATGTGAATCTCGCTAATGCCTTGACCAAGGCCGGTGATTTAAAATCAGGATTGACAAAATCAGAAATTGATAAACCGCAAAATGATAACCGCTTCATTTTCCAAGGCGAACACGACCAGATCGACTATTCGGTAAAAGAAGTTTTTGCACAGGATGGCTTACTGCACAAGGTTTTACCAAGCTTTGAACAGCGATTGGAGCAGATTGATTATGCCCAATTTGTGGACCGGGCATTGAAAGAAGATAAGATTGCCGTAGCGGAAGCCGGAACAGGTTTGGGTAAAACGTTAGCCTATCTTTTTCCCGCTCTCAGGCTGAGTTATTTATCAGAAGACCAGGATCCAACGGTAGTTTCCTGCTACACCAAACATTTACAGGATCAATTGTTTTATAAAGATCTCCCCTTACTGGCCCAGGCGCTGAATGTGTCCATTAATGCGGTCATGCTGAAGGGACGTAATAATTATATTTGTCGCACAAGATTAGGTTGGGTAATTGCCGATGCCGGGAAAAACCTGAGTCCGGTGGAAATGGAAAGCCTGTTGCCGCTGATCATCTGGTTAGAATGGACCCAAACCGGTGATCTTTCCGAATGTACCGGCTTCTGGAGTTTTCGACAAAACCGGGTAGCAGCTTTGATTCGCAGCGAGCAGGGATTCTGTACTACGCCTTTGTGCGCCCGACAGCGGGGTTGTTTTTTCGGTCCATTGCGGCGCAGTACTTATAATGCGCAGGTAATTGTGGTAAACCATGCTCTGCTGTTATCGGAGTTGAATAATCCCGGAATATTACCACCTTTTAAATCGGTGGTGATTGATGAAGCGCATAACCTGGTGGCAGCGGCCTATGATCAGTTTACCGTTACCATCGATCAATATACAATCACCGGTCTAATCCAGCGCGTTGACCTGGATTCCGCGGGCGCAGTCAGACTGAAAAATCGATTGAAAGAATTGGCTAAGCTACATACCAGTCTGGAACGGCCATTAGCCCATCTGCGGGAAGATGCCGCCCAAGTGACTGCAGCCAACCGTGATTTTTTTAGTGAATATATTGCGCAGGTAATTGACCGTTTTCGGACCAATGCTCCTTATACCGAAAAGAAGATGCTTGAAGCGCTGGGCAAAGAGTTTGGTGGTGTAAATCGGGAATTAAAAATTCTTGAAGATGTCTTAAAATCGCTGATAACAACTTTACAGAGACTGGTGGATGATTTACAGCGGATCGATAATAATGCGGGGGATTATTTGGATCTGATACAAGTATTTGATCAGTCTCGCCAGCAATTAATCGAGGTCTGCGATATCCTGAAAAAAGTCACTGCGGAACAACAGAATGACTGGGTCTATTGGCTGGCCGGACGCCTGCGGGCTTTTGGTGGGAAAAAGCCGGAACTGGCCCTGTCGATTTGTGCCGCACCGATCGATATTTCAAAAGATCTGGTGGCCAATTTGTTCAGTGTCCTAAATAGCGCCGTGTTGACCTCGGCCACTTTACGGATTGATGACTCTTTTGAGTATTTACTGAACCGTACCGGTCTGGATAGTGTCCAGTTGACTAATGTTGTTACCCGGGCTGTTGCCAGTCCCTTCAGCTATCCCGATCAGGTGCAATATTTTCAATTGGCGGGTAATCAGGGTGGCAGCAGGGATCCCGGATACATTTCCGAATTGATTTACCAGCTTCACCAACATTATGATAAACGAATGATGGTGCTATTTACTTCCTGGGCTATGCTGAATGGTTGTTATGCTGCCTTGCGCCAAAAACCGGAAGGTCGTGATCTGCCGATCTTCGCCCAGCGTTCCAGTGTTTCGCGTTTTTCATTGATTAAGGGAATGTCGGAAACACCAAATGGAATTTTATTGGGAACGGATGCTTTCTGGGAAGGGGTGGATTTGCCAGGCGAATTACTGGAAATACTGATCATTACCAAATTACCCTTCAGTGTTCCCACCGAACCGTTGATCAAAGCCTATTCTGATATGCTGAATCAGGAAGGTCGTAATTCATTTCTGGAATATTCGGTTCCGGAAGCGGTGATCAAGTTCCGCCAGGGCTTCGGTCGCTTGATCCGTACAACCCTGGATGAGGGAATATTTATCGTTTTGGATGAGCGTATCGTATCTAAACGTTATGGCAGCTATTTCCGGGAAGCGATTCCGACACCCATGTCGGTTTTCCACAATGTACATGAAATATTGCTATAAAATATTAGCCTCTTACCTGCCTACTCAGAAATCCCCGCCTACCCGGCCTTCGTAGCTGAATCTATTTCCTGCCCACTGCCCTAAATTTTTTGTGGTGGGTATGTGCATTTTTATATTAAACCTATTTTTCTCATTTCCCAAAAACATTTTTCAGTTGCATTAATATCGACTGAAGCATCATGCGCTTCGTCAAAATCTGCTCCGAATAGTTCTATATGCAATTCAGATAATTTCGGCCATTTATACCCATAAGGGCCAGGAAGTCCGCAATAATCAGTCGAAGCTAGCATCGTACATAATTTTCTTTTTCTTTCAAAGTCACTTCGAATATCTTTTCTCAATAATTCCGCACCAACAATCTTTTCATCAAAACTAATATTGTGAGCAACAATAAAATCAGCTTGTTCAACTAATTTATTAAACTTGATAAGAACCTTCTCAAGTTCTTCTCCTTCATTAATAGCCTTTTCCGTGGAAATCCCATGTATTCTTGATGCATCTAAAGGAATTATAAAATTTTCTGGTTTAATAATAAAATCATCTGATTCAATACGATTTCCTTTGTTATCACATAAAATCCAGGCAATTTGAACCATTCTGGGCCAATTATTCAAATCTGTTACTGGAGCTTTCCAATTTCGTGGCAGTCCTGTTGTTTCTGTGTCAAAGAATAGATACATTTTCTTGTTTTTAATTTGATTTATTTTTTTGTTTTCCTGCATTACCACGACGAGTATATAAAAACAATTGTTCTTATAACCCCAATCTAACGGTATAAACACAATTGTGTTTATTTTTCATTTAGTAACACACCTTTTACATAATTGGCAGATTTTACACATAACGTTTGAGCTGTGAGGCGCGAACCGTACCGTTGCAAAGTGTCCCCACGAACGACTGGTTAGGCGACCATTTAGTATGGTAGATCGTCTGGGTGTACATCTTCGTAATCCGGTTCAGGATCTTGGTTGAATTTGACTGCTTCGATCATTTCCCGACCCTCTAGCAAGGCTTTTGCGACTCGGTGCATGCCATCCATAACGCGGCCGTCTGATGACAAGATTATTGGGAAGCTCAAATCCGTCTCTTCTATCAACCTCATATGTTCCACAATTGCTCGGCAAGTAGGTTTATCGCTCTTGTCACCAAACCAAAAAGTCTCATCGAGTTCTCCGATAGAATCAAGATCTACCCATTGGCGCTTAAAGTCCTTGGTTAATGCTACTAAGCGGTCAATGTCCCACGCGTAATAACCTTGTTTAGAAGGACGAAAGTGATATTGCTTTCTCAATTGCTAATCACAGAATTTTGCTCCCGACGGAGGAACTCAAAGGTGCTTTGCTTTTTCCATTTTCCAATTTTTACCCACCATAGCTGTAGCGAAGGTGGGCTTAAAAGTGTCCTGTGGTTCTATTTCAATCTCCAACGACTTGTTATAAGCTTCTTAACTTCTTTCCACTTTTGTCTTTCTTGGTGATTTATATACAAACCAATCTTCTTTGGTTATTTCATGAAAATAGTCTGCTTCATCAATTAATATCTTGGCAGCAGTTTTTCTTACCGCAGCAATTTCTACCCTAACACCTTCACCTTTCAGATGTAAAACTAAATCCACAAAATCCGAATCCCCGGACATAATGATAATCGTATCAACCTTTGAAGCGAGTTGCGTTGCTTTGATAGAAAGTGGAATATCGGCCGATTTATGACACGGAATAACCGAGCCATAATAATTTTCATGTAATCTATCAGCGAATTTCGAAGATATGGACTTACCTTCCCTAAAATAAAGCAGCCTGTT
>JABMQW010000098.1 GCA_013203115.1 Fidelibacterota bacterium | reverse complement strand
CCATGTCCTTGTTCTGAATCTTTTTTTGTTTTATCCAAAATTGTCATTAATTTTACCAGCATAATTTAAACAATATCACCAATTAATCGGTACTGTCAACTAAAATAATACCACGTTTTTTGAATATTGCAAGTTGCTCAAAAGATTACGAAAATATATTGAACTTCGGTGCTCAATCGAGCAATTTGTCAGGAAGATAGTTTCAGGTATTAAAACCTACGAACATATTTTTGTCCTGGTAGTCGCTGCCATAATTGGTGTCGTCAGCGGTATTATTGCAGCCGGTTTTCAGTACCTGATCGCTTTTTTCCGCGACACATTGTGGACCGAAGGCAATTTTGTCGAAGCAATTATAAATACCCCGTTATATTTGAGGTTGGCGATTCCAGCCGCTGGTGGCATTATTGTAGCCTGGTTTGTACATAAACTCGCCCCGGAAGCCAAGGGTCATGGTGTTCCCGAAGTTATGAATGCTGTGGCTACACACAATGGTTTTATCCGCAAGCGGGTTGTACTGGTTAAAGCCTTTGCTTCCGCCCTGACGATTGCATCGGGAGGTTCAGTGGGACGGGAAGGACCAATCGTACAGATCGGTTCGGCCTTCGGTTCGACTATGGGTCAAATTTTCCAGGTCTCCCGACGGCGATTGAAAACTTTCGTAGGTTGTGGTGCAGCGGCGGGTATAGCGGCAACCTTTAACGCTCCTATCGCCGGAGCAATCTTTGCCAGCGAAATTATCCTGGGCGATTTCAGCGCTGCTTCCATCGGTCCGTTGATGATTGCATCGGTTTTGGGAACGGTTGTATCACACAGTATCCATGGCGATTATCCGGCTTTTATCCCACCGATTTACACGCTAAATAATCCGATTGAGCTTGCTTTTTACGCCATACTCGGTGTTGCCGCTGGACTAATCGGTTTGACTTTTATTAAGTCCCTATACTACACCGAAGATTTTTTTGATCGCTTTCGGGTTCATGTGGCGCTAAAAGCCCTGATTGGTGGATTGGTTTTGGGCATCATAGCACTTTTCGTACCGCAAATTATGGGCGTCGGTTATGAAACGATCGACTTAGTCCTGGCCGGTAATTTATCTTTCAAGCTGGCAGCACTTTTACTGGTTGCTAAAATAGTTGCAACCAGCCTAACTCTCGGTTTCGGTGGGTCCGGCGGTATCTTTGCACCCTCGTTATTTATGGGTTCCATGCTTGGTGGCGCTTTTGGTAGTTTATTTGGCTTACTGTTCCCCGAAATGGGTATCTCACCTGGTGCTTACGCCCTGGTAGGGATGGCAGCGGTGGTTTCAGCCACAACGTTCGCGCCGATCACCGCCATCCTGATCATTTTTGAAATGACTATGGAATACACGATTATCCTGCCACTGATGATCTCCAGTATTATCGCTCTGACTATTACTCAACGTCTTAGTGAAGGTTCAATTTATACGATCAAACTAATACGGCGCGGTATCGCTTTACACCGTGGTAAGGATGTCAATGTTCTCAATAAACTATCGATAGCCCGTTTAAAACACCTGGTCTTTGATACGGTTACCGCCACTACTCCAGCCCGGGAAACACTATCCAAGATCGCTAAGTGTGATCAATCCCATCTGTATGTAACCGATGACCAGGGCGCTTTGATAGGAACATTATCTTTGGGCTCGGTACGCCGTTATTTGAACCGGCATGAAGAAATACCAGTGGAAGCAACTGCCTTCGACCTGGCCAATACTCAATATAAAATGATTACCGACCAAACGAACGTTGATGAAGCACTGCGTTTAATGACTGAAATGGACGTGGTCAATCTGGCGGTAATCGATGACAACAAGGCCTTATCCGGGACAATTTATAAAGAGGATATTCTACGGGAGTACCAGGAATTATTACTTCAGGAGGAATCGGCAAATAGCATTGGTTCCGCTCTGAAATTCATTCAGAAGTATAATTATACGAAAACTGAGGTTATTCCGGGATTTTATTTAGCCAATATTGACGTACCATCACCATTTATTAACCTGACTATACCGGCGTTAAATATCCGGAAAAAATATAACGTGGATGTGCTTCTAATTCGACGGATAACCAGGGAAGGACATATCAATCAAGTTCCGGATGATATAACAAAATTGTCAGCCGGCGATCAAATCCTGATATTCGGTAAGGGTAAATACATAGAAAAGGTGTGCCGGTTAAACTAATCAAGGTTTCTAAGCGGAAAGCTGCCAACATTTGTCACAATTTATAATTTTTATTGATATTCGACAGACCACTACATTATTTGATAAATGATCCACCCAAATTTTATTTTACAATCAAAATCGGACAAGCACTCGTATTCATTACGCTTAATGGTTTACTGCCGGCGAAGAATTTTTTAAGCGGATTTTTACTAGAAACACCCATAATAATGATATGATTTTCATCAGCCATTTCTACAATTGTCTCGACTGGATCGCCGACTATGAAATGCTGTTTATAACTAACATTCGCATTTTCTAAGTACCGGCAAGCTCGATCAGATGCTCCTTTATACCCTGACCCAAACCGTTTCCGTTTGGAGACGGTCAAAGCATCCACTTCCAGATTATAGGCTTTTGCTATCTGGATACCAAAAGTGATCGCTTTCAAAGTTCCTTTTGAATCGTCCACCGGTAGTAATATTCGATAAGGCTTGCTAAAATCGATCTGCTTTACCACCAGAATTGAACTGTCGATAAATTGGACCAGATCATGTGCCATCCTCCTTTTCTTACTACCACCGATAATGGTAACATCATAATCATGCTTTTGGACTTCATCACGCAGTTCGGTAATAATATCACCAAAGCGTACTATCATATCGACTCGTTCGCAAAAAGTGCCTTTAAAATTAATTTCCCCCCGTTCGCCGGCCCGTTTTACCAGCAATCGCTTCTTAAAACCGATTTCACAACTTTCCTGACTGATGAAACCATAATTCACGAGATAGTCAAAAGCCCATTCCAGAACGGTAACTGGGGGCAGATCGAAATCCCAGCGTTCCATCGATTCCTGGGCGAGACGCACATGGTTCTGAGCAAATGAACTGGGTTTCTGTCCCACACAGGTAATGGTAATACAGGCATTGAAAGCCTTTGCCACTCTCAGACCAATCTGCAAGGTTGACTCAGAGTATTCTTTGCTGGAAATGGCTATTAACAGTCTCATGACAGATTTTCCTCTAATGTTAAAATTTCCATTGCACTCATATTAAAACCACAGCCTCCAGTAAGTGTTAGCATAGATAATAAGAATTACTATACTGATTAACCCTACTTTCCACCCTGCCTTTAAAAAATCTTTTGCATTTACCAGACCGCTGGAATAGATAATGGCGCAGGCCGGAGCAGCAACAGCCGTAAAAAATCCAAAAGCGGATGCCAGCGCGGTGATCAATCCCTGGTGAATCAGATCAGAGCCCAGATTGAGCGTTATCGGACCTAAAACCGCGACGGTTGCAGAGCTGGATAGAGTATTGGCCATAACTGTAGTTATACACACAATGACAATATCCGAGATTAAGGTGAGCTGACCGGAACTGGAACTTAGCATTCGTACCAGTCCTTCAGCCAACCACAGAGCCGCACCGGTAGAGCGCATATAGGTACCCAGGGCGATAGTGGCGCCAAACAGAATTATCACTCCCCAATGAGTGTTTCGATTAATGTCCTCCCAGCGCACTAATCCGGTTACGAGATACAGTAGTACCCCGGTGAGCGCTATAGTACCCAAACCAAACCTGCCGGATAAAAAGATCCAGCCTAAAAAGACCAGTACAAATACAACTAATCCGGAACTTTGCCGAAAACTGACTGCACCTTGTTTACTCACCTGCACTTTCAATCGGCGGACTCCGCTGTCCAAGAACAGATAGCGGGTTGAAAAACTATGCCATAATGTAATCGATACCAAAGGCACCAAGATCAATACCAGAGGATATACATACAGCATCCAGCGGACATAAGTGATACTGTCAACCCCGGAATCATGCAGATAGTTCATCATAATGGCATTCCGGCCACCTCCCGATGGTGTTCCGATCGAACCTATCAAGGCGCCATAGGCAATAGAAAAAAGTAAGATCGACGACAGTCCACGGACTTTTTCAACCTCTTTGGAAGTATAGCGAATAAGGCTCATTCCAATCGGAAGCATTAGAGCTGCCACTGTATGTTCACCAATGAAAGAGGCTAAAAAGGCAGAAATTGCCGTGAAGCCAAAAGCAATATTGCGGGTTTTATTACCGGTAATTTTAATAATTCCCAAGGCTAATCGGGTATCCCAGCCCTGTTTCACTATCGCGACCGCCAGCATGAGTGAACCCATGATAAAGAAAACAGCATCATTCATGAAGGCCTGCGCTACCCGGTTGGGCGTATCGATATTAAAATATGTCAGGGCAACAATAATGAAAATGGCCGTTGCCGGCAATGGTATCGGTTCAGCAACTACCAGAATCAAAGTTACGATTACAATCACCAGTAAGCGGTGTCCGGAAATGGATAGACCATCCGGGGTTGGTAAAATCAAGAGGATAATACCCGTCATAACAGCGATGAGCAGCCAGCGTATCCGGGTAATCCAGAACAGCACTGTACGCAGCGAGTTCAAGACAGCTTATCTAATTTGTCGATTCGGCGCTGGTGGCGATTCCCATCAAATTGTTCCTTTAACCATAGATCAATCACCTGCAGAGCACGGTTAGTCGGAATAAAACGCGCGCCCAGTGACAATATATTAGCATTGTTATGCCAGCGTGATAATTTTACAATTTCGTCGGGGCCATCGTAAAAAACAACTGCCCGCACACCGGGTACCCGGTTGGCAGCCATTGCTTCGCCCTGGCCGGAACCACCGAAAATAATTCCAACGCCCTCCGGATCCCGGGCTACAGCTTCAGCTACTGGAAAAACAAAATCGGGATAATCATCTTCCGGATCATAATTCACCGCTCCCAAATCATCAACCCGGTAACCATTGGCGATTAGATGTTCTTTGACAGCTTCTTTCAGTGTAAATCCGGCATGATCGGTTCCAAGATATATTTTCATTTGTCAAATATATTTCTAAATGACCGAATTGTATCGGCCGGGTTCGTGGTTCCAAATATGGCATATCCGGCTACTAAAATATCGGCTCCGGCCGCTGCTATTTCCGCTGCATTATTCAAATCAACACCACCATCTACCTGAATGGATACACGCTCAGAAAGATTTTGCCGATCTAAAAATCGCCGGATTTCCTTGATCCGGTCTAAAGATTCGGGGATAAAGGTCTGCCCGCCAAAGCCGGGTGCAACACTCATTATCAAGATCATATCGACCCATTCCAGAAAAGGCTCTACTAATTCAATATTAGTGCTTGGTTTTAAAGTAATTCCGACTTTTTTCCCAAAGCTCCGGATATAATCGATCACCTCACCCGGTCGACCTGCTGCTTCCACATGGAAAGTAATACCATCAGCACCGGCAGACACAAATGGCTCAATCCAGAAGATGGGATCACTGACCATAATATGGACATCAAAAAAGGTCTTGGTATGGGAACGCAGGGATTTGACTACGGCAGGTCCGATAGTGAGATTGGGTACGAAGTGACCATCCATCACATCCAGGTGAATAAAATCCGCTGGCGCCCGGTCACAATCTTTTAGCGCTGTTCTGAGGTTCGAAAAATCCGCCGACAAGATCGATGGAGCTATTTTTATTCTTGAACCTGTCATCAGGATTGAAAGTTAGCTCGTTAAAATTTGAGTTTCAAACAGAAAGCCGGAACAAAGATGAATATGGAAAAAAACTGCTGATTCAATCCAAACCGGTCGCCTTAGCAAATAATACGATATCAAATCAGTTGGCAGTTATTTCACCCCGTACCAACTCAGCACCTCTCTTAAGAGCTTTTTCATTCAGCGGAATCAATTTGTGATGCCGTTCCGGCAGAACTTTGTACAGGGCTTTGACGGCTGTTTGCGGTTTGATTATTCCCTTTGCTTTCAGGAAAGCACCGAGCATAACCAGATTAGTTACTTTCTGATTTTTAAGTTCGATTGCTGCTTTGGCCGCCGGTACGGCAATTATCGTAATATCCGTGCGGGTTGGCGGATTCAGAATAGCTTCTTCTTCATACAGCAACAGTCCGCCCGGCTTAACAGCCGCTTCAAATTTATCGAGTGAAGGCTGATTAAATGCCACTACCGAGTCAAATCGTGAAACAATGGGTGAACTGATTGGTTCATCACCGTTGATAACGATGCAATTGGCCGTACCGCCACGCATTTCAGGTCCATAGCTGGGCATCCAAGATACTTCCTGATTTTCAATAACACCACCATAGGCCAATAACATTCCCATCGACAGTACACCCTGTCCTCCGAATCCGGCAATGATTGTTTCTTCCGTCATGACAGCAAATCCTCCTTGCTCGGTGTTTTGATATCTCCCAGGGGGTAGATGGTCATCATATGTTCTTTCATCCATTCATTGGACTCATAGGGCGTCAATTTCCACCCGGATGGACAATTGGAAACAACCTCGACAATGCAGAGACCTTTATCCAATTTCTGATACTCAAATGCTTTGATAAGCGCTTTCTTTGTTTTGCGTACTGCGTTGGCACTGTGTACCGCCTGCCTGGTAGCATAAAAAGTACCCGGTAATTGCGCCAGCAAATTGGTGATATCAATTGGAGCTCCGGCAGTTTTCTTATCACGACCATAGGGTGAAGTGGCGGTTTTTTCTCCAATGGGAGTAGTTGGCGCCATCTGTCCTCCGGTCATGCCATAGATTCCGTTATTGATAAAAATAATCAGGAAATTCTCACCCCGGTTGGCACTGTGAATGGTTTCGGCTGTTCCGATAGCAGCAAGATCACCATCCCCCTGGTAGGTAAATACATATTTATCGGGCTGAACGGCTTTGATTCCTGTAGCCACCGCCGTAGCCCGTCCGTGTGCGGCCTGATGCATATCCACGTTAAGATATTCATACGCTAAAACAGCGCAACCAACCGGCGCGACCCCGATTGTCTCTTCCTGAATATTTAGTTGATCAATCACTTCCATTAATATTTTATGCGTGGTAGTATGTCCACAACCGGGACAATAATGCATACGCACATCCAGTAACGATTCAGGTCGACAATATACTAAATCCATTTCGCTGGCTTTTTCAGCAACAACAGTGCCTTTTTCACTCATCGTACATCCTCCTTGGGGCGGCCGTTTCTACCGCGAACCGTTGCTAAATTCGCTTCCATTTTTTCCAATACTTCTTCCGGTGTGGGAATCATTCCTCCCATTCGGCCGTGGAAAAATACCGGTGTCGCACCTTCCACTCCCAGCCGAACGTCCTCCACCATTTGTCCCGCATTTAACTCAATATCCTGGATCAAATCCACTTGGTGGGCCAGTTCATTCAAGCATTTGTACGGGAATGGCCAGACTGTTTTGGGGCGGAAGAGGCCAGCTTTAATGCCCTTCTCACGGGCCAGTTGGATTGTCTTACGGACAATCCGGGCGGCCAGGCCAAAGGCCGTAAACAGAACTTCAGCATCGTCAGTCAGATACTCTTCCCAGAGAATTTCATTCTGGCGGATGGTATTATATTTCTTCTGTAAAACGAGGTTTAGCTCTTCCATTTTCTCCGGCTGGAGATACAACGATGTAATTACATTTCTTTCGCGATCCGGGGTTTTCCCGGTAGTTGCCCAGGGTTTGGCAATCTTTCTTGCGGCAGGGTCGTAATCGGGAAAGGTTACTTTCTCCATCCCCTGTCCCAGAGCACCATCGGCCAGGATCATCACCGGTGTGCGGTATTTATCAGCCAGATCAAATCCCAGGTACACGAAATCGGCCATTTCCTGAACGGTTGAGGGAGCCAGGACAATCATGTAATAATCGCCGTGCCCACCACCTTTAGTAGCCTGAAAATAGTCTCCCTGGCTGGGCTGAATCGTACCGAGACCCGGCCCTCCCCGGACCACATTAGCCAGCAGGCAGGGCAACTGGGCGGAAGCGATATATGAGATACCCTCCTGCATCAGGCTGAAGCCTGGTGAACTGGTAGTAGTCATAACCCGGGAGCCGGCACCGGCCGCACCGTAGATCATATTAATGGCGGCCACTTCACTCTCCGCCTGTAAAACCACTCCACCACGTTTTGGTATCTGCGCGGTCAGGTATTCCAGTATCTCCGACTGGGGTGTGATCGGATAACCAAAATAGGCATCCAGCCCGGCACGAATGGCCGCCTCAGCCAGTGCTTCGTTACCCTTCATAAATAAAACTTCACTCATGCCTACCTCCCATCAATCGTAATCGTAACATTTTCAGTGATATTGCTAAGCTGGGCAACGAGTTTTTTCTTCCCTCTCTGCTCTCTGTATACAGTAATGCAGGCATCAGGGCAAACCAGTGCACAATTAGTGCAACCGGTACAATTATCGATGGCAACCACTGCGTAATGGTATCCCCTTTGGTTCAATTCATCAGACATTACCAATGTTTCCTGCGGACATTCGTGGATACATAACTCGCAACCTTTACAGGTTTCGATGGCAATTTTGACCTCACCTTTCACCTTGGCCACAACGGGACTCCTTTTTTAGGTTCAAAAATCAATCAAAGTCTAGAATAGGACAATGAAGATGCGAAATTAAACAACATCTCCGGCACAGGGCAATTGCTATGGTTAAGGTACCAGATTGACTTTTACATCAAATTAATCCGTATAATTAAAACTCAATACTATTCAGTATGTTTTTCCATAATGTGATAAAGATCACATATTCTATAAAGCACAGATTATATTGTAACTAAGGACATATATTTTTATCTATGTATTGAAAAATATCGTAATTCAGATTTTGGTTTATGGCACTATTTGAACAATAAATTGAAATCTATCTACGCAATCCCGGCCAGGCTGGTATTTTACTCTAAAAAATAGTAATTTTAAGTTCAGTTTGTCGGATAATGTGACCAAGCAATACCCAATTAATAAACAAGGGAAGACAGCCAGATGGTAAAACATCACTCGCACATAATTTCGCTTTTATTTATTTTAGTTCTATTAACCGGACAATTATCCGCCCAGGAATATGCTTTTATGTATATTGATGCAGCTAGTGTTTTAGAATGAAGCTCCCCACCGCAAGCGGATGGGGTATCTGGTTTCCGACCAAGATCATAACTTAAACAGTTTGAGTTGTCCTGTGCGACGATCTACTTCCGATTCGTCTAGGCTCTGATTCCGAATATAGCGCTTGATTACTTCT
>JABMQW010000097.1 GCA_013203115.1 Fidelibacterota bacterium | reverse complement strand
ATATTGGTGAGTAGAATGGCAAATGAGGTTTCCCCCTGGCGCTGCGACTGAAAATTTCCAATAGGAGGGAGGATACGTTGAATTTATGATCTTTATGGTCGAAATGCTGATTTTCGACTAGCGTACCCCACGATCCAGTGAGAGACGCGTTGTTGGGATTCATACCTTATTTCTGGTAAATTCCGCACAACTTTGATTGCTCAACATGCATGAATATGAACAAAAATGAAACAATTTATGCTATACCTTTTTCATACTGATAATTAATGGCTACGGATGAGCTGATGAAACTCTGCGACTGGTTAGAAGACCAGCTTAAAGAAACAAAAGAAAAAGCTGATATGCTCTTGCAGGCTGTATTGCCAGAAACAATTAAGCCGTAGTAATAATTAATTTAAGGAATAGTCTCGTATGGCAAAGAAAAAATTAGTAAAACCAACTCCCGTAAAACCTATTGTTCAAAAAGCGGACAAAAAAGATAATTCAATTTGGGATTTTTCAAATATAAAGTGGGAAAAGGAAGCATTTTATACTGACTGTGAAATTGATGACGGGAAAGTCAAAAGCTCTGGTTTAGAATGGCAACACTTAGCTGCTATTTTTGATGATCATACATCGCATATATCTAAATTTAACGACACTGCAAAATATATTGCCGAAAGAATTAGAACCTTTAAATCTGTCCATTCTGTTCGCTATCGAATTAAAAGTGCAAGCAGTTTAATTAGAAAAATAATCCGTAAAAATCATGATGATAGCAAAGGAATAAACATTAATAATTACAAGCTATTAATAACTGATTTAGTGGGTGTTAGAGCTCTTCATTTGTACAAAGATGAATGGATAAATATAAATGTACCAATTTTAAGCGAATGGGATATTTTCGAAAAACCTACAGCTTACTATCGTAAAGGTGATGATGAAGAGTGGATTAAGACTTTTACTGATAATGGTTGTTACGCAAAAGAACACAAAAGAAAATATAGGTCTGTTCATTATATAGTAAAAACAAGCGCTTCAAAAGAAACAATTTTGTCAGAAATACAAGTTAGAACAATTTTTGAAGAAGGCTGGAGTGAAATTGATCATAGAATAAACTACCCAGTTGAGGCACCGGACACTATCAAATTCTTTTTAGGTATATTTAATCGATTCGCAGGTAGTGCTGATGAGATGGGGTCATTTATTAAACATCTTGCTGCAGACTTAAAACATATTGAAGCAGAAAAATTAAAAATTGAGGTGGAAAGAGATGAGAGCGTTAGTCGGATGGAAGACCTTATTAAACAACTTGATCATGGTAGCGACGAAAGGAAAAAATTAGAACAAGAAATAGAGAACTTGAAATCACGGCAAAAGCAGTATGATACTTATTCTGGAGGACTAACTGGTGCTTTAAAAAGCACGCTATTGTCAAATCTTGGGAACACATATTCAGAAGCTTTAAAAACGACCTATGGTGACGTGCTATTAAGTAGATCGATGATAACTTGCAATAGTTGTGGTTCGGCATATTTGGCAGATCCTAATTCTCTTATAATATCTGGTGCCAATTTATGTCCCTCATGTTCTTTAACAAATTCAATAACAATAGCAACGAATTCTAAGTGACATCTTAGGGTTGCAACGCAGGAGCGATGCAACTAGTGACAAATCCAATCCATAATCAAATTACCAAAACCTACCCGTGCTAATTTGATACGCCTGCATATTCAAGGCGAACCAGAATCTTGAGCTGCAGCCGGATGCATTATATAAAATCTTATAGGTAACCAGCTAGGCTATTTACTATCAACATTTCCGTTTGTATTATTGCGAACAAACAGATTAACTTTTTCGACAAAGGACAGGTAATGAAATATCCAATCTTGACTAATTTCATCGGGGGGGAAGCAATTAAAGCCGATGGTCAGTACCTTGATATATACGCTCCCCAGACCGGTGAGATTATTTCTAAAGTACCACTTTCCACTTCAATTGAGCTTGATCAGGCGGTGCAGGCAGCCCGTCAGGCTTTTCCCGGCTGGGCGGCCTTAACTATCAAGGAGCGGGTGCAGATTTTTTACCGTTACCGGTCTTTGCTGGCAAAACACAAGCTTGAATTATCCGCCCTGGTGGTTGAAGAAAATGGCAAGACCATGGATGAAGCGATTGCCGAGGTCGATAAATCGATAGAGATTACCGAGTTTGCCTGCTCGCTGCCGCAATTGGTCGCCGGTGAGGTGGAGGAAGTCAGCCAGGATGTGGAGTGCCGCTATGATCGGAAACCGGTCGGTGTAATCGCCAGTATCACGCCCTTCAATTTTCCCAATATGGTACCCCATTGGACCCTACCCAATGCCATTGCTCTGGGGAATGCGATGATCCTGAAACCGTCCGAACAAACGCCTCTTAGCGCCAACCGGATTGGCGAATTACTCCAGGAAGCGGGTCTTCCCGACGGCGTTTTCAATATTGTCCATGGCGCTCAAGCAGTGGTTGAAGGGATTTGCGATCACCCGGGGATCGATGCCATCTCCTTCGTCGGTTCCACCAAGGTTGCTAAAACTGTATATCGTCGCGGGTCAGCAAGTTATAAGCGGGTGCTGGCGCTGGGCGGGGCCAAGAATTATTTAATCGTCTTACCTGATGCTCACGAGGATATGACCGCCACCAACATAGCGGTATCGATGTCCGGTTGTTGTGGTCAGCGCTGCATGGCGGCGGCAACCATGATAGCTGTGGGCGAGCTGGATTCCATCATTAATAAATTATGTGAAGAAGCCCGTAAGATCATTCCGGGTCAAAACCTGGGGGCTGTGATCTCTCAAGCTGCCAAAGAGCGGATTGAAGGTTATATCAATGAAGCCGAGCAGCAAGGCGCGAAAATCCTGGTGGATGGCCGTGGGGCAACTGTTGCCGGAAAAGAAAACGGATTTTATGTCGGTCCGACTGTCATCGATTTTGTAACCCCTGAAATGCGCATTGCCCGGGAAGAAGTTTTTGGTCCCGTACTTACCATTATCCGTGCCGATTCTGTCGATGAAGCCCTGAAAATCGAAAATGCTTCGGTATATGGCAATGCGGCCGGTGTTTTTACTCAATCCGGTGGATTGGCCAAGTATGTTACCGAACGGGTCAGCGCTGGCATGGTCGGCGTAAATATCGGCGTTCCCGTTCCCCGGGAGCCATTCTCTTTCGGCGGCTGGAACGAATCCAAATTCGGAGTAGGGGATATCACCGGCAAGAGTTCGATCGAATTCTGGACCAAGTTGAAAAAAACAACCGTAAAATGGAATCCGGAAGCCCGTACTAACTGGATGAGTTGATGAATATTTGTAAGCGTTCACAGAACGCTGAAATTGGAAATTAGAAATTAGAGAAAAATGAAAAGAGTTTACGAACTGGAGGTTTACCAACTAGCAGAAGAATTGTCGGATTTGGTCTGGCATGATTTTGATAGGTGGAATAAAAAGGTTCAAAACACAGTTGGTTACCAGATTATACGATCCTCTGATAGTATCGCTGCTAATATAGCTGAAGGATATTTGAAGCGTTCACAGAACGCTGAAATTGGAAATTAGAAATTAGAGTAAAATGAAAAGAGTTTACGAATTGGAGGTTTACCAACTAGCAGAAGAATTGTCGGATTTGGTTTGGCATGATTTTGATAGGTGGAATAAAAATGTTCAAAACACGAAATGGCAATTGAAAAACTTGGTCCCAAGTTGAATGCGTTTATCAATAGTACAAAAAAGTAATAACACCAATTTCCAATTTCTAATTTCAAAATGTAAATGGTTACAAAATTAATAGAGGAAACCACTATGTCAGTACTAATTAAAAACGGCCGCATTATCACCGCCAGCGATGACTACCAGGCGGATATTTTTATCCAAAATGATAAAATCTCCATCATTGGCGAAAATCTATCAATTCCAGCCGATAAGATTATCGATGCCAGCAGTAAATATGTTATTCCGGGCGGGATAGATCCCCATACCCATTTGGACATGCCATTCATGGGGACCGTTTCTTCCGATGATTTTGTAACCGGCACCCGCGCTGCTGCTCATGGCGGAACAACTACAATCATCGATTTTGCCATCCAGACCAAAGGTCATTCCGCTTTGGAAGGATTGGAAATCTGGCACGCCAAAGCCGCTGGCAATACAGCTATTGATTACGGTTTTCACATGATCCTCACCGATACTGAAGGGGACCGGATTTCCGAATTGAAGTCCCTGATCAAAGAAGGGATAACATCCTATAAATTATTTATGGCTTATCCCGGTGCGTTGTACATGGATGATGCCAATATTTACCGTACCATGCGCGAAGCCGGCGATAATGGCGCCATTGTCTGCATGCATGCCGAAAATGGAATCGTGATCGATGAGATTGTGCGCAATGCGGTAGCTGATGGCAAGACGGAACCCAAATGGCACGCCGTGACCCGCCCGGACCGGATGGAAGCGGAAGCCGTGCATCGTACGATTGCCATCGGTGACGTTGCCGATGTTCCCGTTTACATCGTTCATTTGACTTCAGCGGCAGCGTTGGATCAGGTTAGCCTGGCCCGGAATGATGGACAGGCGGTATTTGCCGAAACCTGTCCCCAGTACCTGTTTCTGGATGAATCATATTATGAAAAAGATAATTTCGAAGGCGCCAAATATGTAATGTCGCCGCCTTTGCGGGAGAAATGGAACCAGGCCGAATTGTGGAACGGTCTGGCAAACGGAAATCTGCAGGTTGTGTCCACCGATCATTGCACTTTCCGGTTCAAAGATCAGAAGCAGATGGGCAAGGATTTATTCACCCAGATTCCCAATGGAGCGCCGGGATTGGAAAACCGGATGAGTCTCATTTATCAGGGTGGTGTCGTTGAAGGGAAAATTCCATTAAATAAATTTGTTGAAATCACTTCCACAGCAGCGGCCAAAATATTCGGACTTTTCCCCCGGAAAGGCACAATTGCCGTCGGTAGTGATGCCGATATCGTCATATTCAATCCTGACCGGAAGGAAACCATCAGCGTGGATAATCCCATCACCCACAATATGAATGTGGATTATAATGCCTACGAAGGATTTGAGATTACGGGCGTTTCGGAAACGGTGTTATCCCGTGGCAGAACAGTGATCGAAGACAATAAATATGTTGGTAAAGAAGGCGATGGAGAATTCATAAAACGAGGATT
>JABMQW010000008.1 GCA_013203115.1 Fidelibacterota bacterium | reverse complement strand
TTACACACCGTTGCAAGCGGTTTGAATTTTGCCATGTCATGGTTGAGAGTCCCATTTACAATTGACTGACAAATTGCCACAAAATCAGATTCCAGTATTGCCAGTACATTTAAACCTTCCGGGTCACCAAAGCGGGCATTGTACTCAATCAGCTTGACACCATCTTCCGTTGTAATAAAACCGCCGTAGAGGATACCCTTGTAGCCGTGGCCGAACTCACTTTCCAGGGCATTTATTGTGGCCAGATTGATTGCCCGGGCAGAGTCAATGTCACTGGAGTTGAGAAAAGGTAAGCTGTGATCAGCATCGGAATAAGATCCCATTCCACCAGTATTCGGGCCTGTGTCCCCTTCGAAAGCACGTTTGTGATCCTGTACTGTCGGCATGTGAGCCAGATTTTTCCCATCCGAAAAACTCATTAAGGAGAATTCTTCACCAATCAGTTTTTCTTCAACAACAAGTGATTTACTAGCGTCAGTCAAATCACGACAATATTGCAAGGCTTCAGCATGAGAGTGCAAATGATCACCGGCGACCTTTACGCCTTTTCCACCCATCAGACCATCATATTTTACCACGTATAAATCGCCTAGCTCTTTCAGATAATCCTTAACACCATTCATTGAATCGAAGAACCGGTACCGTGGCCCACCTGGGATATTATATTTAGCAAGCAAATTTCGTGTAAATGCTTTGCTGGTTTCAATTTGAGCAAGCATTTGTTTTGGTCCGACACAGGGTATGTTATTATCCCAGAGAGTGTCTGCTACACCGGCCGCCAACGGTGCTTCAGGGCCAATTATTGCGATATCGATCTGGCAAGACTTAGCATATTTGACTATCGCCATGGGATCATTAATATCATTTATGCTATACCCGGCGCATAACGATTGGATACCCGGATTTTTGCTGGTTGCTATACAATATAGCATAGTAGGTTGGGGTGAGCGATTTACTGCACGGGCAATAGCATGCTCCCGGGCGCCGGAACCGATTAGCAGGATATTCATGGTTTAATCTTGTCCTCTGGTTGCTTGCTGCATCTCAAACTGACGCATCTTGTTTTCATCTACATCCCCGGTTACGTACTTCCCGTCCAGACAAGCCATACAGGGGCGATCAATGCCGTGGTCACCTTTGCGAGTAACGGCTTCCAGCAAATCATCCTGGCGCTGATAGAGTAGGCGGTCTACGCCCATATTTTCGGCGATTTCTTGTTCGGTCAGTCGATGTGCAATCAATTCCTGCCTGGTAGGAATATTGACGCCGTAAAAACAGGGGAATTTGACCGGCGGACAGGCGGAAACGAAATATACCTTTGTTGCGCCAAATTCCAGTACCATTTTGACGATCTCCCGACTGGTAGTGCCGCGAACGATACTGTCATCAACTATCATTACCTTTTTATCACGGATTTCCAGCTCTTGTGGAACCAGCTTGTAGCGCACGGATTTTTTTCTTTGTTCCTGCCCGGGCATGATAAATGTACGCCCGATGAAAGGATTTTTATACAAACCTTCAGAATAACGGACTCCCAGCGCCTGCGCCACCGAAAGAGCAGCGGTGTTGGCGGTGGAAGGCGCCGGTATAACAATATCGGGTTTTTCATCGGGATATTTATTCTGCCAGCGAAAGGCCAGATTCTGGCCCATACGCAAACGGGCTCGGTAAACACTAATAGCATTCATCATCGTATCGGGCCGGGCAAAATAGACATATTCAAAAACACAGGGTGTCAGGCTCTGTCTTTTTAAAACGCGGCTTTGAACCGGTCCATCCTCAGGCAGGTAAATCACTTCACCGGGTTGGACATCGCCGGTGTGTTTAAATCCCAGGGCATAATAAACCGAAGTTTCTGAGCAGAAAATATAATCGGTGGAGCCGTCGTCATTATGGCGTTCGCCTTTAGTTAGTGGACGAATGCCATTAGGATCGCGGAAAACGACCATGCCTTTACCGATTATCATGGAAATTACCGAATAAGCTCCACTGACATGGTGATAAACATCTTTTACGGCAGAGCAGACATGTTCAAAAAAATCGTTGGTTTCGGAGCTGATAGCAAGGCGATTAAGAGCATCGGCGAAATAGTGTAGGATAACCTCCACATCAACGGTGGAATTGAGGTGCCGGTAATGATATTTTGATAGGTTTTCGGTAGTCTCTTCCTGGTTTACAAGGTTGCCGTTGTGTGCCATGGCGATGCCGTAAGGAACACCGGTCCATACGGGCTGGGCATCTTCGCGACTGTAATTTCCGGTGGTTGGATAGCGGGTCTGCCCGATACCAATGTTGCCCTGCAAGCGTGCCATGTTGTGCTCGTCAAAGATATCCCTGACCAGCCCAACGCCTTTTTTGACGTGAAAGCGTTTATTGTAGGTGATAATACCGGCCGCATCCTGGCCGCGATGCTGGAGTTGTATCAGGCTTTCATAGAGTTCGGCCGCCACTGGCTTCCCGGATTTAATCCCAACTACGCCGCACATTATTTCAGCAACTCCACTAATTGAGGTGCCAGGCCGATGTAATTTTGGGGCAGCAGGTCCAACAACAATAAACGCTCATTTTCCGGTATATCCAGATCGGCGACAAATGAACGAATACTTTCTTTGTCAATAGAATGGCCATGAGTGAGTTCATGCAATTGCTCGTAGGCATTACTGCGGCCGTATTTCCGTAAAATAGTTTGAATGGCTTCAGCCAATACTTCCCAGTGTTGATTTAATTCCTGTTCAATTATAGCTTTGTTGATTACCAGCCGATCTAACCCACTGATTATATTTTTTACTGCCAGCAGGGAATGAGCTAGCGGCACACCCTGTGTGCGCAAAACGGTGCTGTCAGTCAGATCGCGCTGCAGGCGGGAAACAGGCAGTTTGGATGCCAGGTGGCTTAATAGCGCATTAGCAATCCCCAAATTACCCTCAGCATTTTCGAATTGAATCGGATTGATTTTATGGGGCATGGTGCTGGAACCAACTTCACCAGCTACCTTTTTCTGCTGGAAAATGCCGCGACTGATGTAGTTCCACAGATCTCTGCACAAATCGATTAAAATAGTATTGACCCGGATCAGGGCTTGATAGCTGGCTGCCAGGTTATCGTGGGGTTCGATCTGGGTAGTCAGCAGATTTGGTTCCAATCCCAGTGATTTGATAAACCGGGTGCTGAAGGCCAACCAATTCACCTGAGGGAAACTAATCTGGTGAGCAGCCCAGGTTCCGCTGGCGCCAGCCAGTTTACCGGTCAAAGTTTGACTCTGTAGCGTCTGCATCTGCTGCTGGAGGCGGAAGGTAAAGACCGCTAATTCCTTGCCTACGGTTGTTGGTGTTGCCGGTTGACCGTGGGTCAAAGATAAAAGAGGAATCTGTTTATAGCGTCGGGCCAGCGTGCGCAGATTTCGATACAATGATTTCAGCCCGGGCAGGTAAATATGCTTCAAAGCATCCTGCCACATCAGGGAATAAGCCAGATTATTAATATCTTCTGAAGTAAGAGCAAAATGTATCCAAGGGCTGAATTTTTTCAAACGGGTTTCTGCCAGTTGCTCCCGCAGCCAATATTCAACCGCCTTAACATCGTGATTGGTTTTCTGCTCGATTTCCTTCACCCGCAGAGCATCGGCAGCATTAAAATCCTGATAGAGCTTGCGCAATTGCGATTGATATGATGTGGAAAGGGCTGCATAAGCCGTGAATTTTTTTTCGGCACCAAGAGCGATCAGATATTCAACCTCAACGCGTAAACGATACTTGATCAGGGCGAATTCGGAAAAGAAAATCCCCAGTTCCTTTAGTTTCGAACGGTAGCGTCCGTCAATCGGGGTAATAGAAAAAAGGTGTTTTTTCTTAGTCACAATAGTCCTCGTTAAATGCCAACTTGAAGAATCCGTTGGGCTGCTAAGGCACAGTTACCAGGGTCCAGTACGGTTAATACCGGTGCCTTGCTGGGCATCTGCAGGGTTGAATGAATATTAACCAGCATATCGGTTTTATCTTTAAATGGTGGACAAGCTAAAACTGGTTTGTTACTATTGGCTCCAACAAATCCTGACAGAGCATTGGAGCGGCCGGCCACGGTAATAAAAACAATCCCGGTTTGATTTTCGAATGATTTGATTATTTCCAGAACTTTGAGCGGCTCCTTGTGGGCCGAAGCGGCATGATCTTCCCAGGGAACCCCCAGTTCGTCGAGGTGATCCGTAATTTTTGTTACATGCACTTTATCGCTGATTGAACCGGCTATAATTACTGCGCGCATAAAATCTCCTGAAAACTAGTTATTTAAAGCCAGGGTGATATTTTCTTGAATTCGCCTGTTGATAGGCTGGGTGGCGTCGGGGAAAACGAATTTTTCACCAGTGATGGTTTCGTACAAATAGATATACCGATTCGATAATTCGATTACCAGGTCTTCCGGTGCCGGTGGTAACTCAGCATCCTGATAGGGATCGCAATTATCGCGAAACCACAACCGCAGAAATTCCTTATCCACATTTTGTGGCTCATTTCCCGCCGTCATCCGCTCAGTGTAGGTGTCGGCAATCCAGTAACGACTGGAATCAGGGGTATGAATTTCGTCGATTAACAGGATATTGCCCTTATCATCCTTTCCCATTTCGTACTTTGTATCCACCAAAATCAGCCCATGTTTGGCGGCAGTTTCCTGACCGAATTGGAATAACTCAAGCGCTTTTCCTGACGCAAATTCCCAATCGGCTGCATCCATCCAAACTTCGGACACAATCTCGGCGGGACTGATTGGCCGATCGTGTTCTTTTTCCTTGGTGGTGGGAGTAATAATATTCTTTTCCAGCTTCTGGTTTTTTACCAGACCATCGGGCAATTTATTACCGCAGTAATTCCGGGAACCATTTTTATAATGCGTCCACAAGGCTGTATCGGTGGAACCGGTAATATAGCCCCGAACCACAAATTCAATGGGAAAAACCGTACATTTTTTACCAATCGTAACATTTGCGTCGGGTGTTGAAATGACATGATTGGGAATAATGTCATTGGTTTGCTCGAACCACCAGGCACTGGTCTGATTCAGAACTTGCCCTTTAAAGGGAATGGCTGCCAGAACACGGTCAAATGCACTCAGGCGATCTGTGGCAACCAGGGCTATCTTGTCATCGAATAGATAGGTATCACGGACTTTCCCAGTGATTTTTTCACCCCGAGACAGGTTGGTTTCGGTGAGACAATTGTTGATCTGTTTTTTTATCAGATCGGAATAATCATTTCTGGTCATAGTGATAACATTTGTGGGCAATTGGGTTAAAAAGGATGTGCGTGTCAAGAACCTGCTGCAACACCGTTTCCGGATCACCCTTTTGCGGAATGACGGTCCACAGCACTCCAAACTGAATACCTGTGATCGAATCAAGTTCAAAACGTTTTGTCAGAGCCTCCAGCTTTTGTTGGCCCAGCACGTCGTCGCGGTTACGGATCAGCAGGGTAGTGGCATCTGTTGCAGATTCTACGATTACAACCCGTTCCTTGTTGCTGTTAAACAATTCGCCGCTGTCCTTGATTTGTTCCAGCAGTTGATCCGGATCGGCATTTTCATAATGGATTTCCCAGTGAATGCGTCGCCGGACCTGCACCGGAATATCACGATGGACCAAGGCGTTATGCACCGAGGATGCAGTATTATCCGAGATAATCAACTCAACTGTTAGTTCCAGCGTTTTAGCAGGTTTTTTAAAATCCTGAATTTCAGAAGAAATGCCTGGCATTTTTAAAGGTCGATAATTAATATGGGGCCGGGCATCAATATAATCCCGCATCGAGCTAAAAATGGCGTCACCTTTTGGTGTCCGCTCCGGGTGGGGCATGATTGACATTACATTGCCGGCGGGGTTACAGACCGCTGCCAGATTATAGCGCGATCCGTTGGGATTGACCGGAAATTCATTTATGATATTGCCCTGGCTATCGCAATAGCGAAAAGCAGTCTGGTCATTATCGATCATGGCTCGCAGGATTTCATCGCTGGTGACAAACCGGCCTTCGGCATGGGCGATGGGCACATTGATCCAGTCGCCGAGTTTCAGGTGGCGACCGAAGGCGGACTTTTCCGGGGGAATGCTGAGTTGCAGGTTGATCCAGGTATTGTAGTACCCGGTACCTAATACGTGATCGTCCTTGATACGCCGGTTATCGGTGAGAGCAAGTCCTGGCCGGTTGTTTTCCAAACCCGGCACCATTCCGATTTCCACAAGGATCTGGGCGCCGTTACAAATACCAAGCACTGGTTTGCCAGTCTCCGCTTCGGCCTGCAAAGGTGACATGATCGGTTCCAGAGAGGCTATCACACCTGCTCGGGATCGGTCCTCGTAAGAAAAACCACCCACAATGATGTACCCGTCACAAGCATGGATTTTATCAACTGGATCATTCCAAAGAACTTCCACCGGTTCCATCCCGGCCCGGCGGACAGCCATGAAAGTTTCCCGCTCAGTATTCGAACCGGGAAATTGAATTATTCCGATTTTGATTGATTTAGGCACGTTGTTATGGATGCCATACCTGCGAGGGATGGCATCCTTTTGCTACTGAAATATTTATGATTAAATGCATTCTATATCAAATGAATCTGCCTGTGTCCGGGAATAATACCACCTATCCGCCAAGCTTGATAGCCTGATCTACCAATCGATTTTAACGTTTCTTCCATTTCAATTTCTGGAACTGCCAGCACCAATCCGACCCCCATATTGAAGGTACGGTACATTTCGGTTGAATCCAAATTGCCCAGTTGCTGCATTAATGGAAAAACGGGTTGTATTTCCCAACTACCTAACCGGATTTCAGCGGCGCAATTTTCCGGTAATATCCGGGGCAGATTGTCGATAAAACCACCCCCGGTAATATGGGCGATACCATGAATCGTACAATCAGAACCTACCAGGTTCATCACCAAATTGGCGTAATTGATATGGGGCTCTAACAGTGTTTCCCCAACACTGCGGTCCAGATCAGCAGGGTGGGAGTTCACATCAAATTTCCCGATTTCGAAAAACAGTTTCCGTGCCAGGGAATAACCGTTCGTATGTAAACCGCTGGATTCAATCCCGATTAGCACATCGCCGGGTAGAATGGCGGATCCATTAATAATTTTTTTCCGCTCCACCACCCCGGTTACGATACCCACCAGATCATTTTCGCCGGGCAAATAAGTGTCGGGCATTTCGGCCGTTTCGCCCCCTACTAAAGCAATACTACTTTCCCGGCAAGCGGCGGCGATTCCAGTGACAATGTCTTCCACCACTTCGGGGTTGAGGCGATCATTGGCGATGTAGTCCAGGAAAGTCAGCGGGCGGGCGCCATGGACCAGAATATCGTTGACACAGGCGCTCACCAGATCGTGACCAATGGTATCATATTTGTTCATCAGCCGGGCAATAATGATTTTAGTGCCGACCCCGTCGATGCTCTGAACCATGACCGGATGGGAGTAATCTTTGGCGATTTGAGACAGATCGAAAAATGAACCGAAGCCACCTAATTCTGACAATACTGCCGGGGTATAGGTGCTGTGAACAGCGGCTTTGATCCGCTCTACTGCTTCGTTGCCGGCGTCGATATTGACACCTGCGGATTTGTAATCGACTTTAGGTATGCTGTTCATAATTGAATTACGCCAGCTTTTCCCGGAGACCATTGCTCCAGGTATCCCGGGCTTTGTTGATAGAGAGGCGGACGCAGTCGTTAATAATGATGACCTGGTGGTCTGTAGTATAGCCAATCAAATTAATTGTTAGCTTGTACTGGCTCAGCAGTGCTTCAACAGCTTCTTCATTATCCCGCAGGACTTCCATGATAAACCCGCCGGTTTCGGAAAACAGCTTTTTATCGGTCCGCAGAGAACCGGGGATATTCACATCACAGCCAATATTATTGGTAAAGGTCATTTCCGCCAGAGCCACGGCGAGACCACCATCGGTAATATCATGTGCAGAAAGAATTAATTCCCGCGCCACTGCATCGGTGACAGCGTAAATCTGATCACGGGCTTGGCTGAGATCAGGTTGGGGAAGGTTGGCGCCCAGCTTGTTAAAAAGAGCATAATAGACGCTGCCGCCACATTCATCCTTGCGATCACCCAACAGGTAAATCAAAGAGTCGGGTTGCTTAAAATCCTGGGTTATTGCTGTACTGACATCATCCATCCGTCCTAGACAACTGATGATCGGGCTGGGCGGGATGGCGCCCTTTCGGGATTCATTGTAGAAACTGACATTACCGGCGATTATTGGTACCGGTGAACCGGGATGTTCCTTCAGATGAATAACATCACAGGTAGCGATAATACCGTGCGTAGCTTCAGCAAACTCCCACATCTGTTCCGGATTTTCCGGGTTGCCGAAACATAAGCAATCGGTGAGTGCTTGCGGGGTTGCCCCACAGGCAGCCACATTACGCATCGCTTCCAAGACGGCATTGACCGCACACCAGTAGGGATCGATCTTGCCATAACGAGGATTGTGATCGGTGGAGAGGGCAATTCCGGTGGTGCGAATCTCCTCCGGATAGCGCGCACTGTTGAACGGCTGCAGTAGCCCTGCATCGTTAACGCCGGCTTCCACTACTGTGCGACCCTGGACCTGCTTGTCATAGGTTTCGAAAACCGGCTCTCGTGAGGCAATATTTTCATGGGCCAGCAAATCCATCAGGATTGAGTTATAATCATCCGGTTCAGGTAAATTTGGTTCGGTAAATTTGCGCTGAGGTACTTTCACTGGTCGGTCGTAAAGAAAACCTTTGGTGACCATTGATGCCGGGGCGTTAACAATTTCGACACCATTAGCATGAACCACATAATTTTTATCACTGCGGATTTTACCGATGACGCGCGCCTCGGCGCCCTCCGAGATTCCCGGAAGGTCAAACGTTTTGTTGTAATGGTCCAGAATCAGAGATGTAATTTGCGGGGGTGATACCCACATGAAACGTTCCTGGGTTTCAGAACACAGGTAGACCGAAGGGTGGAGGCTATCCATGCTGATGTGAACTTTATCGATCCACACATCGGCGCCGTAACCGGAAGTGTCTGCCATCTCCACACTGGCACAAGAAACACCGCCAGCCCCCAGATCCTTGAAACCGACCTTGTTCAACAATCCTTTTTCTTTCAAAATTTTGAACAGGGCATAGGATGATTTCAATAGATGCCGTTCCAGAAAGGCGTTAGGTTCCTGCACTGCCCCCTTGTTCTGTTCTTTCTTTTCCTCTTCCAACTCCAGGGATGCAAAACTGGCCCCGCCAAAACCGCTGTTGTCGGTGGACTTGCCCACTAAAATTATATCATGCCCAGCAGCATTTTCCGGAGCGTAAGAATGGAGGATTTCGTCTTCCCGCAGGATGCCCAGGGTAACTAGGGTAACGAGACAATTGTCATTATAATCTTTATCGTAGTAGAGGTCGCCGCCGATATTGGGAACGCCTAGCGGATTTCCATAACCGGCTATGCCGGCCACCACACCATCGTGAATCCATTTGGTTTTATTGGTTTTGATGTCGCCGAAACGCAGGGAATCGGTACAGGCGATTACTTCGGCCCCCATGCAGAGTACATCCCGAACGTTGCCACCAATGCCAGTGGCGGCGCCCTCGTAGGGTACGACCTGGGAGGGGTGGTTGTGGGATTCGTGGCTCATGACAACACAATAATTATGGCCAGCCTTATCGGTTGCCACCCGGACTATACCCGCATCTTCTTTGGCGCCCAGCACGACATTGGGTCCGCTGGTAACAAATTTTTTCAGGTAATTCCGGCTGCTTTTGTAGGAGCAGTGTTCTGAACCTTCGATCGAAAATAACACACATTCCGCCAGCGATGGCGGTCGTCCAAGAAATTCATTTTGTACGCGCAGAATTTCTGCGACAGTCAGAGGAATTTTATATTCGGAAAGAGTGCGCGCGATTTCTTTATGTGAGAGAACGGAAAAGTCGATTATCTCATCCGTGAATGCCATATCATCTCACAATGGTTTGATGGCGCTCTGGTCCCAGCGATATAATCGAAATCGGGCAATCGAGGGCGCCTTCAATAAACTGAATATAATTTTGCATGGCCTGAGGCAGACCGTTGAACCCCGCTTTTATCATTGAATTAATCTGGTCGGGTGCTAAATCATCCCAACCGGCAAAAGTTTTGTATATAGGTTTCGCCGCTCGATATAACTCCAGACTGGCCGGCACTTCCTCCAACCGTTTTCCCCGAACTTCATAAGCTACACAGACTGGTAATTCTTCAAATCCTGACAATACATCCAGCTTAGTGAGGGTCAGTTCGGTGAGTCCGTTGACCCTAACCGCCTGGCGTAATTGCACCAGATCCAACCAGCCAACCCGTCGTGGCCGACCGGTGGTTGTACCATATTCGCCGCCTTTATCACGCAGCGCTTTGGCTTCAGCTTCGCCTAACTCGGTGGGGAAAGGGCTGATTCCTACCCGGCTGACGTAAGCTTTGGCAATTCCAATAATACGGTCGATGGAGCGTACCGTTAAACCGGCGCCGGCGGCGATATGCCCCGCCACCATATTACTGCTGGTGGTGTGAGGATATATACCGTGATCCACATCCAGGCTGAGTCCCTGGGCGCCCTCAAACAAAATTTGTTTTCCGGCTTTTAGCGCCTGCCCCAATTCCAGCGATGTGTCAGTCAGATAATCTTTTAATCGTGCGCCGTACTTGACGTAATCCTTGTAAATATTATCGATTGGTGTGTCGAATTCCACCCTCAATACTTTGTTGACCAACTTCACGTTAAAACTGTAGGATTTTTCTAGTTTTTCCCGGAAAATTTCCGGTTCCAGCAAGTCGATCATCCGGATTCCGTGGCGGTACATTTTATCGGCGTAAACGGGAGCGATACCACGTTTGGTACTGCCGGCAGCCAGGGCGCCCTGATGACTGGTGAGACCCTCGTCAACGGCGATGTGATAGGGCATGATTACGTGAGCGCGATAACTGATTTTCAGACGTGGATTAACCCCGCGTGCTTTTAAGCCATCCAATTCTTTGATCAGAGCGCATGGATCGATGACAGTGCCGTTGCCGATGATGCTGATGGGACGGTCGTAAAGAACGCCGGAGGGAATCAAGTGGAGTTTATAAACATTGCCTTCGACGATGACGGTGTGACCGGCATTGTTACCACCATGAAAACGAACGACATAATCGGATTGGCCGGCAAAAAAGTCTGTAATTTTCCCTTTACCTTCATCGCCCCACTGGGCTCCGACGATAATGGTGACTTGGGACTGGTTATTACCAGTTGTCATGTTTTATGGAATTAGTGTTGTCGGTAGTATTGAAATCGAGAAAAATAAAGCTGTAACGCTCAGCAACATTAATTGCAAATAATGTAAGATAAAAAGTTAAAGATTACGATTGAAAATATTTTTATTGCTAAGCCATACCGCCCAAAAATTACCAGCATTAATTGCGGTTGATGAACTTGTAGTTAAGGCTCAGTGAATATAAACAACTTGCCTGCAGCTACCATACTTATCCAGCGGAGCTTGAACTGTGAAAAGAATCATGTCTGTAATGGCATGGGTATTATTATTCTATAAATAAAATCAAACAAATTTCTTTTGGAAAAGCCTGTTCTGATATCGTCTGTAAGTCTTAAAATGCAGGAAATGAATATTTTATCTGACGAAATAAAAAGAACTGTTCAGAATAAAATAATACAACCGTTGTTGGCTGACAATACTCACCGTACCGTTGATAAAATGCTTGACGTATTGGCTGATTTATACGCCGCTATTCCGGATAACAAGCGCATTTCTTACGGACGGGTGCACTACCGCCATGAGTATTCTGGAAATTGAAGCCAAATCACTCCTGCGGCGGCATAAGCGGATCGATTCCTGGTTCGTTTCCCGTTACGGCCTGAACCAGTATCGCGGCTGTACTCATAATTGTGCTTACTGCGATGGCCGTGCCGAATGTTATTATGTGGAAGGTGAGTTTGGCCGGGATATTTCCGTCAAAACTAACAGCGCGGATCTTTTACGCCGTGAATTGGACCCAGCCTGTAAACGCAAGCCACTGCCACGGGGATTTATTATGCTGGGGGGCGGAGTAGGCGACAGTTACCAGCCAGTGGAAGTTAAATACAGATTAACTCGGGGATTACTGGGGGTGGTCCGGGATTTTGATTGGCCGGTGCATTTGTTAACGAAATCTGTCCTAGTGGAACGCGATCTTGATCTTTTGACCGCCATTAATCACCAATCGCGGGCGCTGGTGAGCTTCAGTCTGTCTACCATTAACGACGATCTGGCAGTCAGATTTGAACCCGGTGTGCCATCGCTGAGTGAGCGGCTGGCAGCCTTGAAACGCTTGCACGAAGCCGGAATCTCTGGGGGCGTATTTCTCATGCCGGTGATTCCTCATGTCAGCGACCTGCCAGAACAGATAACCGAGGCTGTGGCAGCAATCAAAGCGGCTGGCGCTGATTTCATCATCTTTGGGGGCATGACCCTGAAAGACGGCCGGCAGAAGCAGTATTTTCTGGATGTCTTGAAGAAATACAACTCCGATTTGCTAAAGCATTACGATAAACTGTACGGTCATGATAAATGGGGTAGCGCCCGCAGCGATTATTATCAGGAAATCAATATTGCCTTTATCAATGCAGCCCGAGATAATCAGATTCCGGTACGGATTCCTCAATCCTTTTTCGACTCATTAATTGATGAGAAAGACAAGATAGTTGTGTTGTTGGACCAGATGGATTATTTACTAAAAATGGACGGTAAATCGTCGCCTTACAGCTATGGAGCGTGGACGATTTCCCAACTTAAGGGTGAGGTGCCAACCGATATGGGTGAATTGATCAAGTTGAAGGGCGTCGGGCCGGTGACGGCTCGAATCGTACAGGAAATTCAACGGACCGGCACCAGCCGTTATTATCAGAAACTGCTGGGCTGTATGTAATGATTATAACCTTTATAGAACCTTGCGAAAGTTTCACCTGCCCATCGTAATCCAGAGGATGTAGATGGGAACTTTCACAAGGTTAATGATATGTTGTCACAACGCAGAGCATTATCACAAGAAAGTATTTATTGCTGATTACCCGCACAAAACCGAACCGCCATTGATATTGATCACTTCACCAGTGATGTGACGGCTTTTTTCCCCGGCCAGAAAGACAATTGCATCAGCCACATCTTCGGCGGTAGCGACCCGTTTGAGGGGAATTTCATTGATGATCCGTTCCCGGTCGGGTCCATGGAGGCTGTCGTAGGCCATGTCCGTATCCACCCAACCTGGCGCTACGGTGTTGACGCGGAATTCCGGTGCTAATTCAACTGCCAGCGATTTGGTTATACCAATAATCCCGGCTTTAGTGGCAGCGTAGCCGGAATATCCGGCTTCACCCCGCTGACCGGCCGTGGATGAAACCAGCACGATACTTCCTTGTTCGGTATGCTTGACGAATTCCCGAATCAAATAAAAAGTTGACACCAGGTTGCACTCGATCTGGTCGCGCAGGTTTTTATCATTAAACGAATCAATCGAGGTCGGCAGCCACAGCCCCGCATTGTGTACAAGCACCACTGGAGCCCCAATCTGATTGACGGTTTGGTTTATCAAATTGCCGGCTGATTCACTGTTTAGCAGATCACTACTGATTGCGACTGCTTTGGGTGCACCGGCCGCCAGTACAGCTTTTGCAGTTTGATTGGCCGCCGTTTCATTAGTATTGAAGTGAATCGCCACTGCGAACCCTTGTTGACCGAATTCAATTGCGGTAGCTTGGCCAATCCCCCGGGAAGCGCCGGTGATAAGAACTGTTCCATTTTTCATTTAATATCCTGTTGAATTAAGAGAATTTACGATTTTGCCATTCGTGCAAAACGCTGAGGATTACGAGCCACGTGGATCACCAGTAACGTTACAGCAGTCAACGGCGCCAATACTGCAAATGGAAAAACGACTGAAAACCCAAAAATCTGTGCAATTTGTCCGAGGATAATTCCCGCTACGAAGCTACCGAAATCCATCATGCCAGTCACCAGCGCCATTGCCGTGCCCTTGCCTTTATCCGGAGCCATTGTGTAACCCAGGGCGGTAACCGCCGGAAATGCCAACCCATGGGCGCTGCCGGTGAGACTCCCTGCCAGAATCAAGCCTGAGATTGAGTAGCTGAAATAAATTATTGTCAATCCGCAGCTATACAGACAAAACATGGGAATCAGAATCCTGCGCCAGCCAAAATGGTCTGCCCATTTGCGGCCAATCAGACGCAGAGTTATTCCGGCCGCTGCATAACTGGTGAAATACAATCCGAAACCATTGATTCCCCGATTCCCAGCCAAGGGAGCCAGAAATCCCGATGGAGTAGAAAATGAGATTGCCAGCAGCATAGCCAGAATCAGAGGAAAATGAAGCTGGCGCGTTTTTAGTGTATTTGCAAATGTCCGTAGACTGAACGATGAAGGTTCCATATCGCCGGTGGTCTTAAAACGGGTGGCAACAAAGGTTGCAATTAAACCGGCAACAGTCATTGTAATAAAAAATTCGGATAGTCCCCAGATGCGTACAATCTGCTCACCCATAATCGGTCCCACCAGATTGGCGGCCAGACCGGTGATGCCGTACATTGCCACTGCCTCGTTACGTCGCGCTGTAGGCGCCATCTGGGCTGCCAGTGTGAAAAAAGCCGAAAAATAGGCTCCGAACCCAAATCCTTGAGCGATTCGTAATGTCCAGGCTAGCGGCGTTAGTCCATCACCCAGGATAGTTAAAAATCCCAGTGGCGCTAAAGCCATCAACAGACTACCGCCGATCAGCACCAACCGTACGCCGAACCGGTCGATCAACATTCCCACCAGTGGACGACTTAAAACAGCGGCAATGGCATATGCGCTGACAAACAATCCGATCTGGGCAGCCGAACCCCCCTGACTTTCGACATAAAGCGGGTAAATGGCGTTATTGGTGAAAAGCAACCCAACTGTAAAATTCAGAATCAGGGCCAGGAAAAAGGTTGGAGTGTAAAGTTGCTGGTTCGCTGTTTTCATTCTGAATTCGAGTATTGGAGTATTTAAATTTCGGTTGAATTGATGATATTATTGTATTGAAAACAATTTGATTAAAATTAAATGGTAAATATTAAGATTCGCAATTTTCACCCAGCAGATGCTCCGGCTGTAATCGCCCTCTGGCAACGCTGCGACCTGGTGGTTCCCTGGAATGATCCTCAGCGCGATATTGAACGCAAATTGGCGGACAGTCCCGATTTATTCTTCGTGTGTGAAATTGATGATAGGTTGATTACCTCTTGCATGGCTGGGTATGACGGTCACCGGGGTTGGATTTATTATTTGGCAGTTGATCCTGATTATCGTCGGCAGGGAATAGCCACTCAAATTATGCGGCATGCTGAAGCTGCATTAAATAAGCGGGGCTGCCCCAAAATCGATCTGATGGTCCGGGATACAAATCAACCGGTGATCGATTTTTATCATCGGATTGGCTATAAAAAAGATCCAGTTGTGGTGCTGAGTAAACGTCTGATCGAGGATGACCCGGGGAACTAATAGTTGTGTTATTAAAAATACCTCATCGGGCAAAACAATGAAGGAAACGATATGTTTGAATGGTTTAGCGAACTGAATCCAATTATCCAGGCCTTAGTCGCAACTCTGCTAACCTGGCTTGTTACCGCTTTGGGCGCAGCCCTGGTTTTTGGTTTTAAAACTATCAACCAAAAAGTATTGGACGGCATGTTAGGTTTCGCCGCCGGTGTAATGATTGCCGCCAGTTTCTGGTCGCTGCTGGCGCCGGCAATTGAAATGTCGGAGGCAATGGGACAATCCAAGTGGATACCGGCCCTGATTGGATTTTTAATGGGCGGAGGGTTCCTGTTTGTTGTGGATAAAATTTTGCCACATTTGCATTTGGGATTTCCCGATGAAGAAGCGGAAGGAATCAAAACAAGTTGGCAACGCAGCGTGTTATTGGTGTTGGCTATTACCCTGCATAATATTCCCGAAGGACTGGCAGTCGGTGTGGCCTTTGGCGCTTTGGCGGCAGATATTCCCTCGGCTACGCTGGGGGGTGCGATTGCCCTGGCGATCGGTATTGGTATCCAGAATTTTCCGGAAGGAACCGCTGTTTCGGTGCCCCTGCGCCGGGAAGGTTTTTCCCGTTTAAAAAGTTTTTGGTACGGACAGCTATCGGGGGCAGTTGAGCCTATTGCCGGAGTGATCGGTGCTGCCGCCGTAATTCTGATGCGGCCGATCCTGCCCTATGCCCTGGCCTTTGCTGCTGGTGCAATGATTTATGTAGTAGTGGAAGAATTGATTCCTGAGTCGCAACTGGAGAATAATACCGATACGGCCACCGTTGGCGCTATGCTGGGTTTTGCGGTAATGATGAGCCTCGACGTGGCACTTGGCTAACCAAGCAACAGTTGTCATTCTGATCTCGATTTATCGGGAGAAGAATCTCAAACCTTTGCTTGTGACAACTTGCATTTGAGATTCTCAGGTTTTTCATACACAAGATGGCAGCAATATTTCTGATAAAATTTGGATAGTATGGAATTCTCACAACCGGTCATCGAATTAATTGAGTCACGTTCCTCCTGGCGCAGTTATAAGTCCCAGCCATTGGAACCGGAGTTGCGCAGCCAGATTGTTGAGTATATCAAACAGCAAACACAGGGTCCGTTTGGTCATAATACCCGTTTTCAATTAATCGAAAAAGATGACCCGCTACGCATTGATAATGCCAGTTTTGGTACCTATGGTTTTATTAAAAATGCCCTCAATTTCATTGCCGGTGTGGTGGAAAAGGGAACGCGGCACTGGGAAGATTACGGCTACAATCTGGAAAAGATCATCTTGAAAATGACCGATCTGGGGCTGGGCACCTGCTGGCTGGGCGGAACTTTCAAACGCAGTGAATTTGGTCCGTTGTTGAAAGTGGGAGTAAATGAAGTTATTCCTGCAATTAGTCCGGTTGGATACGGCACCGCCAGTCGTGCTATCCGCGACCGTGTGATTCGTTGGGGCGCCAAATCACGTACTCGCCGACCCCGGGAAGTAATGTTTTTTGATGGCAGTTTCAGTCGGCCGCTTCCAGCGGTTGCGGCCGGTAAGTTTGATCGGGTGCTGAATATGGTTCGCTTAGCGCCTTCTGCTTCCAATCGCCAGCCCTGGCGGATTGTAAAAATTGGCAATATGTTTCACTTGTATTTGAAAAGAGCGCGTAATTATTCGGAAATGGTCAAGGCCGCCGACCTGCAACGGGTGGATATGGGCATCGCCATGTGCCACTTTGATTTAGTGGCCAGGGAGACCGGCTTTACTGGGAAGTGGGTTGAACAGGAGCCGAACCTCGATTTACCGGAATTGGCTGAGTATATTGTTTCGCGGAAGATAATTGGTTAAACACCAAGGCATTCATCTACGCTTAAGCTACGATGGACAGGCAGAGATCGCGGAGAACACAGATTTAATTATGCTAGCACTTTGATAAATTACTTTTTGTAGCATTACTTATCGATTGGGTGGTTTGGATATAATCTGTAAAAATGGATAAATCCCGGGAACAGGTTGCTTTCATTTAAATAGCTATGTAATATATCTGTGACCAAATAACAAATATAGTCATAGGTTCACAGATGGTTAAATCATTTGATTCACAGGAGCGGGAAAAGATTCGCCTGGACATACTAAACAAAGGCCGGGAATTGTTCGAAATCTATGGTTTGAAAAAAACCAGTGTTGAAGATATCGCGATCGGTGTTGGAATTTCGAAAGGTAGTTTTTATAATTTCTTTGTCTCAAAAGAAGAATTGTTTTACTTGATCATTGAGGAAGAAGAACATTTTCGGGATCAGATTCTAACCGATCTGATTGCCAACGAACCCTCCGCCGAAAAGGCTTTGCGTCAGTTGTTCGGCCAGGCGCTTAAATATATTGATTCCAGCACAATGCTGGAAAAACTGTATGAACCAGGCGTTTTTCAGCAGTTGTTGCGCAAGTTGCCGACCGAAAAATTAGCTGCCCACCAGGCCAATGATCATCAGGCAACCCGAACTTTTATCGATCATTTTCAACAGCACAGTAATCTGCGCCAGGTGGAACCAGAGGTGTTGTCGGCCTTCTTCCGTGCCATCTTTCTAATAACCCTGCATAAAAAGGAGGTTGGCGCTGAGCTCTATCCTAAAGTGATGGAATTACTAGTGGAAGTAATTGCCAGTGGATTAACCGAGCCGCGGGAGTCCCGGAATGATTAACATAAAACAATTGAGCTTTACTTATCCGGGGAATACGAAACCGACTATTAAAGGCATTGACTTCAAAATTGAGCAGGGCGAGATCTTTGGTTTTCTCGGTCCCAGCGGAGCTGGTAAAAGCACGACCCAGAAAATCCTGATCGGTCTCTACGACCATTACCAGGGCGATATTTCCATCTGGAACCGGGACCTCCACGACTGGCATCAGGATTATTACGAGCGGGTGGGGGTAGCCTTCGAGGTGCCTAATCACTATCTGAAATTAACAGGACGGGAAAATCTCAATTATTTTCGCTCGCTGTATTCCGGTGAAACCGAAAAGGTTGATGAGCTAATGGATATGGTTGGCCTCCTGGCTGACGTGGATATGCCGGTGGGGCAGTACTCCAAAGGGATGAAAGTCCGGCTGGGTTTTGCCCGGTCCCTGCTGGCTAAACCGGATCTGATTTTTCTGGATGAACCCACTGCCGGTCTGGATCCGGTGAACGCCCGAATGATAAAGGAAATCGTTCAGCAGAAAAAATCTGATGGTAAAACCGTATTTCTGACTACCCACGATATGACGGTAGCCGACCAGCTTTGCGACCGGGTGGCTTTTATCGTTGATGGTGAAATTAAACTGATTGATGTACCGCGTGATTTGAAACTGGAATACGGTCGGCACCTGGTACGAGTGGAATACAGCGACAATGGTAATATCGAGTTCCGGGATTTTGAGCTGGATGGACTGGCGGAAAATAAAGTGTTTATCAAAACACTACGTGAGCACAATATCCAGACTATTCATTCTCAGGAGACGACCCTCGAAAATATTTTTATTGAAGTGACCGGGCGAAAATTGGCATGAATTCACTGGTGAGTACGGTAGTTAGAGATGTTCGCTTGCAGGTCCGTTATGGCTTTTATTATGCCACCGTATTTGTGGCGTTGATCTATGTCGTCATCATCCGTCAGTTACCGGCAGACAGCCTGGGCTTGATCTTACCGCTCCTGCTGCTCAGCAACCTGGCGATCACAGCCTATTTCTTTGTGGCCGGCATGATCCTGTTCGAAAAAGGCGAAGGTACTTTAGAGGCGCTGGTGGTTACGCCCTTACCGCCCGCAGCTTATCTGACAGCCAAGATAATCAGTTTGTCGATTCTGGCGCTGATAGAGACGCTTCTGATCGCCGGGATCACAACCTGGTTCGGTTTTAACCTGCCGCTGCTGGCCACTGGATTAATCCTGAAT
>JABMQW010000096.1 GCA_013203115.1 Fidelibacterota bacterium | reverse complement strand
ATACTGCTAACGGTGATATGGATCATGTGCATTTACTTACTGGGCTTAAACCGACTAAGGCGCCATCCGATATTGCTAATTTAATTAAAGGCGAATCTTCTCATTGGATTAATTCAAATAATATTATTCGCAATAAATTTTCTTGGCAGTGTGGTTTTTCTGTGTTTTCTATATCGGAATCTCATGTGGATAAAGTCAGACGGTATATTAGTAATCAGGAGGAACGCCATCGAAAGAAGAGTTACCAGGAAGAATTAAATGATTTATTGAAACATTATGGATTAACGCCGTGAACGGCGTATCCGCCAGTGTCCATTCATATCCCAGCCCTGCCTGCCCGCCGTAGGCACGCAGGCGGGAAGGGCTGGGCTAGTGATATTAAAACTTGTAATTTTATAGACTGACATTAATTACTATGACCTACCAGCGGGGATGGAAAGTTCGGTGGACTTCCTTGAGATAGGCTTTGTCAAGGTGGGTATAAATCTGGGTAGTACTGATATCGGCATGCCCCAGCATCTCCTGCACGGCGCGCAGGTCAGCCCCTCCTTCCAGAAGATGGGTGGCAAAAGAATGGCGTAAAGTATGCGGGCTGATTTGCTTGGTAATCCCGGCCGCACCGGACCAGCGTTTCAGGATATTCCACACCGCCATACGGGTCAATTGTCTTCCGTTACGGCTAAGAAATAGATAGCCGGTATTCTTACCTTTGCGCGACAGTCCCGGCCGCAGGTATTTAAGATATTCATTCAGCATTTTCAAAGCGGGAGCACCGAGTGGTACAAAGCGTTCTTTGGATCCTTTACCGATAATCCGCACCATTTCAGTTTCAAACAAAAGGCTGGTTAGCTTGAGATCGCATAATTCAGTTACTCGTAATCCAGCCGAATAAAGACATTCGATAATGGCCAAATCACGCAGCGACATAGGATGATCTCTATCAATAGCAGCAATGATCGTGTCAACTTCCTCCACTGTCAGAACTTCAGGCAGTTTACGTGGCAGCCGGGGAGCTTCCAACAATTGAGCGGGATTATCCAAGACTAGTTTTTCAGATGTCAGGAAATTATGATATGAGCGGATTGCGGAAAAAACCCGGCTGACACTGGCCGGAGCCAGGTGCGCATCATTCAAGCAGCGAATGAATCCACGGATATGTTTAGGTCGTATCCGCTGCATGGTTTTTATTCCTGTCTCATCGTGAAGATAAGTAAGGTAGCGTTTCAGATCACGGGAATAAGCATCTAAGGAATTAACCGCCAGATTGCGCTCCACCCGGAGCATGGTAAGGTAGTCTTTCAGATAGGTTTCCATCCACCACCGTCAATCCATAATGGCTTGTTCCACCAGGTCACAGAGGATATGACCCGTCAGAATATGCCCTTCCTGAATACGCTGGGTGTCATTGCTGGGAATACGGATAACCGCATTAGCAGCAGCACCCATTTTACCACCATCTTTACCGGTAAATACTATCGTATCCAAAAATAGGTCTCGCGCTGTTTGAATGGCTGCGAGAATATTAGGAGAATTTCCACTGGTCGAAATAGCTATTAATACGTCCCCCGGTTTACCGAGTGCTTCCACCTGTCGGGAGAAAATGGTTTGGTAGTCAACATCATTCGCCCAGGCGGTGATAAATGATGTATCGGTAGTCAATGCGATTGAAGCCAGAGCCGGACGGATTTGACGCAGTTTTCCCACCAGTTCGGCTGACAAATGCTGAGAATCAGCAGCACTGCCACCATTACCGCACCACATAATTTTGCGTTTTTCCAATACGGCAGAAATCATAATTTCCGCAGCTCGACCAATATCTCGCCCGCAAGCTTCAAACATTGCCTGCTTGGTATGTACGCTATCCTGAATTTGCTGCCTGATAAGTTCTGCTTTATCCATGCTACTATCCTGAAATATGCACTGCGTCTGCAAATGCTTTCATGAGTCCACCATCTGGTTTGCTTTCCAGCACTGTTCCGGTAACAACCATTGCAGCTCCGGCAGTAATCTTGTCATGCGCCACTTCGGGAGTACGGATACCACCGCCTACAATTAGCGGTACCTCAGATTCACTGGCAATTAACCGGATTGTTTCAACTGGTATGGAGTGCTGGGCTCCGCTGCCCGCTTCGAGGTAAACCAACTTCATTCCAAGGTACTGGGCAGCCAGGACATGGGCAACGGCAATGTCAGGTTGGTTGATCGGGATCGGAGTAGTATTACTCATAAATTGAACAGCGGTTGTTTTGCCGCCATCAAACAACAGATATCCGGTCGGTATCGTTTCGATTCCCAGATCATGAACAATCGGCGCTGCCAGCACTTGTTCACCAATCAGATAATGGGGATTACGGCCTGACAGGATGCTCATGAAAAACATAGCATCGTAGTGTTGATTAAGTTGACTCAAAGCTCCCGGAAAGAAAATCACCGGCATCCGGGCTTGTTCTTTGATTCGTCTGACCCGCTCATGGCAACGGCTATCCATCATCAGGCTACCACCGACCAGTAAAATATCCACACCATTATTGTTAGCCGATTTGACCTGTTGATCCAGATTACCATCGCTTTTGCGATCAGGATCGATTAATACGGCATATACTGCACCTTTTCGGGTTCGGGTATTAATTATATATTGAAAAACCGATGTTTTCATGAGGTTTGAGTCCTTAAAAACTCCACCAGCCGGTCAATATCCTGGCGGGTTCGTTTTTCAGTTACAGCAATCCGCAGCAGCGTGGGATCTTCATTTACAGTCGTTCCTGCCAAAATACCCTGCGCTTGTCCGTCAGTAATAATATTGGTAGCTGGTCGAGGACATTTAACGATGAATTCTTTGAAAAAACCCTGGTCATGAGCCAACCGGAAACCAGTAATTTGATCGATTTGATCGGCGCAGTAGTGGGCTTTCTGAAAACAGAGATTCGCCAATTTACTAAAACCGTTTTTACCAATTAAACTAAGGTAAATCGCCGCTGAAAGAGCCATCAAGCCCTGATTAGTGCAGATATTACTGGTAGCTCGTTCCCGGCGGATATGCTGTTCACGGGTCTGTAGTGCCAGCACAAAACCCGGATTACCATCCACATCTGTTGTTGCGCCCACTATCCGGCCCGGCATTTTACGGACATGTTTCTGACAGGTGGCAAACAGACCCAGTCCCGGACCACCAAACGATTGCGTATTACCGAGTACCTGGCCTTCACCGGCATAGACATCGGCTGCACATTCACCGGGCGTTGTGAATAGCCCCAAGGCCAGCGGATCCCCGACAGCCACAAACCAAGCTCGTTTGTCCTGACATAATTCCCCAACTGCAGCCCAGTCTTCGATCAACCCCAAGCGATTAGGGGATTGCACCACGACCGCGGCTACCTCATCTAAATCATATTTTTGCAGGGTGTCTAAAGCCAGCCGACCATCAGATTCAGATAGTATTTCCAGTGTTAATCCGCTGTATTGTAAATAGGTCTCAACCACCTGCCGGTAATTATGATAAAGACCGCTGCTGATTAGAATCAGGTTATTCCGGGTACTGTTGCCAGCCATCAGGCAAGCTTCCGCAACAGCCGAGGCACCATCATATAGCGAGGCATTAGCAACGTCCATACCTGAAATCTCGCAAATCATGGATTGATATTCATACATGGCCTGCAGGGTGCCCTGGCTGACTTCTGCCTGATATGGTGTATAGGCCGTATAGAATTCTGATCGCATCACCAGCGCTGGTATTAAGCTGGGTATAAAATGGTCGTAACTACCTCCTCCAAGAAAGGAGATTTGTCCGGTAGCAGGACTATTTTGCTCAGACAGGGTCTGCAATAATCGAGATACTTCAATTTCTGATAATGATTTACCGACTGGCAAATCAAATTCCTGCTGTAATTTTTCCGGAATATTAGCCAACAGTTCAGCATATGATTCAACCCCGATGCTGGCTAACATATCAGCTTCCACCGCCTGCGTATTAGGAATGTAACGCAATTGATCAGTCCAGGGATTTTTCGTAATCGGTGGCTGAAATGAGGTCATCCAATTCATTGGGATCAGAATATTTCATTTTTATAATCCAGCCGGCATCATAACAATCACTATTGACTGATTCAGGAGCATCTTCCAGGGACTCATTCACCTCAACAATTTTCCCTGTAACAGGAGCAAAAAGGTCAGCTACCGTTTTGACAGCCTCAATAGTACCGAAAGGATCGCCTTTATCAAATTCCTGCCCGATTTCGGGAAGCTCAACAAAAATTATGTCTCCTAATTCACCCTGAGCAAAATCACTGATTCCGATAGTAATGATACCATCCTCATTACGTACCCATTCATGGTCTGTTGTATATTGTAAATCTTGTGGAATATTCATTTATTAACCTCCGGGATTAACGAATATTAGCAGGTTAGATTGATCTGGGAATGTACTTGAATGTATCCAGAAAACTGGTATTATAATCTCCGGACCGGAACTTTTCATCCCTCATTATTGCCTGGTGAAAGGGGATCGTGGTCTTGGGTCCTTCGATAATACATTCTTCCAGTGCCCTTTGCATACGGTTAATAGCTCCTTGCCGGCTATTGGCATGCACTATGAGTTTAGCAATTAAAGAGTCGTACTGAGTAGGGATTCGATATCCGGCATATACGTGTGTGTCAACTCTGACACCTTTGCCACCGGGCATATGGAAACTTTCTATTAAGGCCGGGGAAGGAATAAAATTTTTATCAGGGTCTTCCGCATTGATGCGGCATTCGATGGAATGCCCCCGCATTTTAAAGTCATAAAAATATTCCGGGAATTTTTCATTGGCATGCATACGAATCTGTTGTTTGATCAAATCACAGCCAATTACCATCTCAGTTATAGGATGTTCGACTTGAATGCGAGTATTCATTTCCATGAAATAAAAATTACTGTCGCTATCGAGTAAAAACTCTACCGTACCAACGCCAACATAACCGGCTGCTTTAACACCTTTAATGGCTGCCGCACCCATTTCATGGCGCAAGTCTTCACTGACAATTACCGAGGGTGATTCCTCAATCAGTTTCTGATGGCGCCGTTGTATCGAACAATCGCGTTCACCAAGATGAACAGCATTTCCATCGGCATCGGCGATGACTTGAATTTCAATATGTCGTGAACTCTCAATATATTTTTCAATATAGATAGCAGAGTTTCCAAAAGCGGTCAAAGCTTCCGCAGTAGCGGTATTGAAAGCTCGTTCCATTGCATCGACCGCTGGTACTATTCGCATTCCGCGTCCACCACCTCCTGCAGTAGCTTTCAATATGACCGGATAGCCGATCTGTTCTGCACCTTTTAAGGCAGCCTCAACGCTGGGAGTATTTCCGTCACTACCTGGGATAACCGGCACGCCGGCTGCTTTCATCGTCAACTTCGCCTGAGATTTATCACCCATAGCATTGATGATGTCCGGGCCGGGACCGATAAAGTTGAAACCGTTATCGATGCAGATTCGTGAAAAATCAGCGTTCTCGGCCAGAAATCCATAACCCGGATGGATAGCATCAGAATTAGTTATCTCACCGGCAGCGACAATGTGAGGAATATTGAGGTAACTTTCAATACTGGGTGGTGGACCAATACAAACCGCTTCATCGGCAAAGCGCACATGCAGAGATAATTCATCGATTGTGGAATAGATGGCAACAGTTTGTACACCTAATTCATGACAGGCACGGATAATACGTAGCGCAATTTCTCCGCGATTAGCTATTAGTATTTTTTTAAACATGTAGGTGTAAATAAATCAGAAGCTACACTCGAAATTATTCAATCCGGAACAAAGGTTGATTGTACTCGACCGGTTTTCCATTTTCAACTAATATTTCTTTTACAACGCCGGTAACACTGGTTTCGATCTCATTCATGATTTTCATTGCCTCCACAATGCACAAAGAATCACCTTCACTAACCCGGTCACCCACGCTGACATAAGGTGGAGCCTCAGGGCTGGGAGAACAATAGTAAGTACCCGGCATAGGAGATTTTATTTCAATGGCAGATTCGTCTGAGATATCACCGGTGCTTTCAGGTCCGGTTAACTGAGTTGGATTTTGATGCTGTAGAGTAGTAGAGTAGGCGGGAATTATCTCAGGGTTTATTATGTTAGAATTTTTTACTACTCGGTACTTTCGTCCCCAAAAAGTAGCTTCAATTTCATTAACATCACTATGTTCGAGGATATAAATTAAATCTTTGAGCTTATTTTTCCACATTGCCATCCCTCAATAGGTTAGACTTGATTTAGCTGATTCGCACTCGTTCGATATAATCACCGGACCGAGTATCAATCTTTAATATATCCCCCATATTGATAAACAACGGTACCGTGACTATATAATTAGTTTCCATTGTTGCTGGTTTAGTGGCTCCGGTTGCTGTATTCCCTCTTACTCCCGGTTCAGTATGAGTCACCTCCAGTTGCACATGAGCCGGCAATCGCACATCCAGTACTTCCTCACCATCAAATATTAGATCAACATTCAGTCCTGGCTTAAGGTAGTTTTTCCCATCCCCAACCACTGGTCTGGATACATTTAATTGCTCATAGGTATCATTGTCCATAAAAACAAAAAAATCACTATCGTCATAAAGATACTGCATTTCTTTTGCTTCTATGCGTATCACTTCGATCTTGGCACTGACATTAAAGGTTTCATCAATTACTTTTCCGGATTGAATATCCTTTAATTTAGTTCTGACAAACGCACCCCCCTTACCCGGTTTTACATGCAGGAATTCGACCACCCTCATTCGTTTCCCACGATGTAGTAATACGACGCCATTCTTTATTTCAGCCGCTGTTGCCATAAAATTCTACTCCTTTTGAAACTAAAATTTACGTCAGGACATGGTGGATTCAAATTTTGAATCCGAATTTTCATGAGCTGTTGCCGGTTTCCAATAGCCTACCGTATCGGTTATAAACTCTTCCGCCGATTTAAGGTCACTTAAACAGATTTTGCCAGTTGGAATCTGGCGGGCAAATTTTATCAGATCAGCACGTTTTAGAAAATCAAGCCATTTAACCGTGATATCATTCCGGAAGGGTAATAAATCTTGATTGATACGAATTTCCTCGGTAGTCATTTCAAGGGTTTTAATATACAAGCTGTTTTCAACATATTCGCGCAACAAAAAAGTCAATTCAAAATAAAATTCTTTGTAAAATCCCTTTTCCCACAACTTTTTCTGCTTAAGCTGTTCAATTTTCCCGGAAGCTATCAAATCAGCCGGTTCGGTGGAGATTTCAGCCTGGATCATATCCGACTGGTTATTAATCCTCTGCCGCCAGATAAGCACCGCAACAATCACCAAACCCAGCAATAATATTATAAATATTAGTGCTTTCCAGGGCATTATGATCGGAATTGCAACCGGACCTTTGATGGGTCGCAAACCGGCCTGTCCGGACCCTGGAATAAGTGATTTAACCATTATGAAAATCGGGTCAGTTTTTAGAGTTACGGACTGTTCTTCACCTGCTGGGGTGACCGAAACCGGAAAGGCCGGCAGTTTTACCAATCCAGTATCCCATAAAGCAATCTCGATTTGAATACCCGTCTCATCGCGGTATTCGCCACTCAATTGTTTTTGAGATCTGATTTGGATGAGACTGGAATCGATTTCCCAAGGACCAAAACTGACGCGGCGTTGCCCTGATCCCTTGGCCCAGACTTGAAAATTAATAACGTCACCGATAGTCGCATTAACGGTATCTACACTCGCTTCGATAAAGAAGGGTTGTGAAGAATAATCACGTCCACAACCAGAGAACGAAGTGCAGATAGTGATTAAAATTAAAATAATAACATATCTTAAACGGAATTTCATTAAACTCGTTTTTTGCGTTTTTTAAAGTAAGTCATTATCGGTTCAACAAAGTCCTCATTGATAGAAATTTGAATCAAGTCGAAATTGATTTGTTCACAGTTTTTCTTGAACCGTTCAAATTGTTCGGTTCGAGTAGCTGAAAAGTTAGTTCGTTCTCGATAAGAGCCAGTGTCAATCCAGAACTGTTCACCGGTTTCCGGATCATGTACTTTAACCATACCAATTTCCGGAAGGTCCTTTTCCAGCGGGTCATAGAGCTGTATTCCAATAATATTATGCTTCCGGTTGGCTATTCGTAGAGCTTTGATATAATCCTGATCAATAAAATCCGAAATCAAAAAAACAACGCTTTTGCGTTTAGCGACTTGGAGTAAAAACTCTATGGCAGTTTTTATAGAAGTCCCTTTGCCCTCGGGTTTATGATAAAGTAACTCCCGCACAACACGGAGTACATGAGAACGTCCCTTTTTGGGAATGATATATTTTTCTACCTCATCACTAAACAGAATCAGCCCGACTTTATCATTATTATTAATTGCCGAAAAACCCAGAACGGCGCCAATCTCAGCACCGATTTCAGTTTTAAATTTTTCAAAGCTACCAAAATGACCCGATCGGCTGACATCGACCATTAAAAAAACTGTCAACTCCCGCTCTTCCTCAAAAATCTTTACGAAGGGATTACCTGTACGGGCGGTGACGTTCCAATCGATCAGGCGGATATCGTCCCCAGGCTGGTATTCACGCACCTCTGCGAATTGCATACCTCGACCCTTAAAAACAGAATGATATTCCCCGCCAAACAATTCATTAACCAATCCCTTAGTACGGATTTCGATATGCCTGACTTTCCGCAGGACTTCTTTAGGAATCATGTCTGGCTTATAGCTTTAGGGTACTTCGATAGAATCGAATAAACGCTCGATAATATCCTCGCTGGTCAGTTCCTCTGCTTCAGCTTCGTAAGTCAGAATGATTCTGTGTCTTAAAACATCGGCGCCGATATAACGAATATCTTCGGGCGTGACATAACCCCTGTGCTGCAGGAAAGCACGTGCTTTAGCAGCAACTATTAAATTGATTGAAGCGCGGGGGGACGCACCATAAGAAATCAAGGTTTGCAAATCTTTAAGTTTATAATCCTGAGGAGAGCGCGTAGCAAACACCAGGGAAAGAACATAATCCTCAACTTTCTCATCAACATAAATATCATTTACTACCTGTTGTGCCTGTAAAATCTGTCCGGATTTCACCACCGGTTTCATTTCGATTGGCTGTTGAATTCTGGCCACCTGCCGAACGATAAGTTTTTCTTCGTTAAGCTTAGGATAGTCAACTTTCAATTTCAGCATAAAACGGTCAATCTGGGCTTCCGGTAACGGGTACGTCCCCTCTTGCTCAATCGGATTTTGGGTTGCCATTACTAAAAATGGCTGGTCGAGCAGGTAAGTATTTTCACCAATGGTTACCTGCCTTTCCTGCATGGCCTCCAACAGAGCACTCTGCACTTTGGCCGGGCTGCGATTAATCTCATCTGCCAGGATTAGATTTGAGAAAATCGGACCTTTTCTGGTTTTAAACCTACTCGTCTTCTGATCATAGATTAAAGTTCCAATTAAATCGGCAGGAAGCATATCGGGCGTGAACTGAATCCGCTGAAAACGAGTATCAATAACTTGCGCCAGAGTCTTAACTAATAGAGTTTTTGCTAACCCGGGAACGCCTTCCAATAAAATATGACCATTAGCCAGCAGACTTATTAACATTTTATCAATCAATTCTGACTGTCCCACAATCACTTGGCGTATAGCTTGTTTAAGGTCGTCTATAAACGCCGACTCGCGCGCAATTCGATCATTTATTTCTGTAAGACTGAATTCCATATTCTTAAATAATAATTATATATTAGGATGTGATATGTTTTAAAGCATCGATTTCATTGATATCTTTTCCCATCCATTCAAGCTCAAATTTCACCGATGGTGACAGCTCATGGTCTGGATATTTTTCCAAAAAACTCTGATATTCCAGACGCGCTTTTTCATATTCGGATAAAATATTACTATATATATACCCAATCATAAATCGTGCATGCGGTATTTCTGCAGCATTTTCAAAATCGGTCGTGACTTTTCGATAAGCTTCAACCGCTTTCTCAAAATCACGGATATCATTCATGTAAATATCGCCAATCACATATTGAGATTTAGATGCCATCAAGTCGGTGTTAAAATGCTCTATCAGTAAATGTAGATCTTTGATTGCTAATTCAATCTCTTTGGCCTGACGATGTTTTTCAGCGCGGTTAAATAATTCCAAGGCTGTTTTCGGAATTTTATCTCCGCAAGCCTGAAATAGGAATATTGCTATCAGGATATAACTGTATTTTACCTTCATATTGCCCTTTATTAGTTCCAAATTTGACCACGAAATTTATCGGTCAGCTTTTTTTTGATTCAAGTGAATTTCAAGATTATTATCAAATAAGCCCGTGACGGAAATTAAAATGCATATAGTACGCCAAATATCAACATACTGTTCCGCACATTATTCAACTGAACTGCATAATCAATTCTTACTGGTCCTAAAGGTGAGTGATATACCAAACCTGCGCCTCCATTCCACTGTATTTCACTTAAGGATAAAGATTGAAATGAATCGGCCAGGTTTCCACCATCCACAAATAATTCGCACCCGAATTGCCACAATAATGGAATGCGCAATTCCCAGTTAGTCATCATACGATATGGTTTTCCCAGGGGATTATTTTCGTCGTCCTCTAAAAACCGGAAAGTTTCCCAACCACGCAAACTAGTGCTGCCACCCAAATAAAATTTATCAAACTGGGGATCATAATCACCTTTCCAGCCGTACATGAATCCGTATTTGATCCGACCCGCCAAGACAATCCGCCAGAAAATGGTGTTATAGGTTGAAATACCAAAGTCGATCTTTACAAAATCACGGTTTCCACGCAGTAACCATCCGGCACTGGTAGCATTAACTGTTATTTTATTACCACGACCCGGATTGAGAGGATTGTCCGTGTCGTCCCAGCGCAAATCAAAATTGATTGTTCTTTTCTCAATTTCAGCAGTATTTACCAAATCAGGCTGAATGAATTTCTCCCACTGTATCCCGGTTTGAATAAATGACCTTTCATTCATACGGTATAAATAACTCAACTTGCTACCATATTTCTGAATCCGTGGTAATTCCGATCGCTCAAAATCTGTGTATACCTCATAATATCCGGACAGACTGGTTGGTAAGCGCCATCCTGCGAACCATTGAGAAGACAGCATCACGGTACTGGTGAATTTGATATACCTGAATTCCTGCAAATTTTCAGTGATCGGTATATTCGCCGTCGATTTAACACTGAACCGACGTAACGTCCGTCTGAGATTGCGGTTCCGCCATTCCAGAGTGCCCCCAATGCTTGGTAATTCTTCGGAAACTTCCTTGTATCGAAACGGATAAAAACCACCTTCGGAAATCAATTCACGCGGTTTGAATTTCCGCAACTCAACAATTAAATTCACCATCCGATCATTTGATGCAATCCGGGTGGGCGTTATTTTAACAAAAGAAAAAATACCAGTTTCCAATATTCGTTTTTCAGATTCATCGATAATACGCTGATGATATAAATCGCCGCTTTCAATTAAAATTTCACGTTCAACGAAATGAATATCGATATCATCGTTACCTATAATAGTAATATCCTTGATATAAACATCAGGTCCCTCGTCGATTTCCACAAATACTTCAAACGTATCGCCCTCGGCCTCATAAATATTAATGGAAGTAAACAATTTTCCATATTGAGCAAATTCCTCTTCCAGTACGGCCATATTGGTATTCATTCCAATCGGGTTATACGGTTGATTCAATTCCAATCCTAAGATACGGCTAATCCGCTTAGTGGATAGAACCGTATTACCTTCCACTTTAATTTCACGCAATTTTGTTTGCGAGCCTTCATTGATATTAAAAAATATATCGATAGCATTATTTTCGTTAATAAAAAATGAATCTGTTACCAATACTGAAAGATAGCCCCGCGAAAGATAAAAATTCTTTAAGATTATTGCATCGAGTTTCAATATCCGGCGATCAAAATCCGATCTGTTAAATATTTGTGGTTCCTTCAATCTCAGAACGGACTTGATTTCACGTTTCCGGATCGATTCATTACCACTGATTGAAATATTATTCACCGTATAATGAGCATTATCAGCACAAAATATTGTACCGATGACAATAAGCGGAATAAGTATTTTTTTTAACGACATTAACCTAGTAGGAATAACGTAAACGGTATTTTACCTGCAAATTTCCTTCTTCATCATAATTACCTACCAGGGAAAGATAACGATTTAATTTATATTCCACACCAACTAAATTGTTAGAAAGACCAAATGAACGTTTATAAGAATAATTTAATGCCAGCTTGGATGATAATTGTCGCTGTGCACTAATTTCAATTTCCTCATTACTGCTTTCATCAATAAGACCGCTAGCGCCGGATATGTTCACTTCATCAACGATACCTAATTGACGGGTTACTTGAGTTAGATTCTTTTCCAGTTGTTGTTCAAACCATGCTCCTATAATCGACCCGGACAATTGTCCAAATCCTTGACTGGCAAATTCACCGTCTTGAATTCTGGTGCGCAAAGTCAGTAATGATAATATATCAGTTTGTGACAAGAATGGGTCCGATTCAAATGTCAGCGTGGGATTATCCAACCTACCTGACAAAGCCACGGAAATTGTATAAACATCAATATTGGTGTAAGCCTGAATATCAAAATCCGGATTGAACCCTCGTCGATTAAATACCATAGAACTGCCTTCCGCAATAGTAAAGATATCGCCGGTATAGTAAAACTTGCCGCCCTGAATGAATAATTCCCCGGTATAATCGGCCTCCTGTTCACCAAATTTTGTCAAGCTTAATTCGCCTAGCAAGTCAACATCTAACTGGGTATTGATCAATTTAAAGTCACTGGTAATCGGAAAAGTGATCTTATACTCTGTAATAAATTCACTGCGCTCATGGCTGGATTCATCAATTTCCGAAGTAACAAATTCCTGTTTCATCGCCACATTAATCGGTGATATAATCCCAGAATAGGTAATTGTATCTTTACCAGTCATTGTTAAGTCGACATCAACCAAACCCTCGATATCCCCTAACAAAGTGCGGATGTAGGCCTTATTTGCTCGCGCATGCAGATCATAACGAGGTCGGAAAAATTTTGTCATATCCAAATTGCCCTCAATAATGAAATTATTATCGATGGTTTTGGATCGACCCGTGAGCGCGGCTTGGATACTTATTCGTCGATTGAATTCAGTTGAAGGTGATAATGTTGCGACAAATCTTTGAACCTGTAGAATATTATCCGTCAAAACCAATGAACCCGAAATATCTTCTATAGTATTGTCCAATAGTACCGTATATATTTTCCCATTATCAATATTAAACCATCCATTACGAATTATTTTTTCGGGAACACCGGAAAGTGTGAGGCCAATATCAAAATTACCGGTTAATGAATCTACAACATCCAAATAACTACTTAAAAATTCCAGATCACCTGTTTTGGCGGTTACTTCCAAGTTTAACGAATCAGCACTGGTAAATTTACCAAAACTTTTAGAAGCTATATCTAAATCGACCGGTAATGAACCTGTACCAATAATTTCATTCCCATGGTATTTGGATTCGAAATAATAAAAATTAATCCGTTTATCCTGATAGTCACCTTTACTTGTCAAATAGCCGAGTGGAATAATATCATAAACCGCATCTTTGACTGACAAATCATATCCAAAACGCAGATCCGATGTTATTCCGCTTATATCAAATTCACCTGAAATTTTCCCATCCAGATATGTAAAGTTGGGCATAAACTGACGGATAATGCCAAAATCAACGTTCCGCAATTCCGCAAGTAATTCAATAATGACTGCATCTTCCATCTTCTGTCGCAATGGAACAACGCCGCTGAACTGTATCCCGATGGTACTGCCTTTTATCAGTGTAAATTCATCAAAATGTAAAATACTATCATGCCAAACAGTTGAAACTACCAGATCATCGAAAGGTTGATTAATGATTTGCCCGTTTTTCACAGACAATTCAATTTCTACTGATTCATCACCTTTATCACCAAATATGGCAACCTCACCAAAAAGTAAACCGCTTAGCCCGAGAAATCCCTTAGGTGTATGTTCGATGATTGCCTCAGAATTAAAATTGGAAAATTTCAAGCGACCTTCACGATAATCGGCCAGATTAATGAAACCCTCCATGATTCCGTCATCGACATGAATTATAAAAGGTTTTACACGTAAAGATTGCTTGCTCCAACTTAACTCAAGTGGTTTGGCATTAACAAAATAATGCAGATTATAACCCATCCTTAATTGATCAAATGTGATTTTTCCAGTTGGATCGAACTCAGCGCTTATTTGAAGAAAATTCTCATCATCCTTTAGGTGTAAACTATTTATTGATATTATGTTGTCTTGTATCGACAGATCAGCCGAGCCCCAGTCAGCTTTATAGCGATACCATTTACTATCTCGGATATTAAAAGAGATATTACCCTGCTGCTGTTCCCAAGGATCTTTGATATCGGCTTTCAATCCTAATTCTTTAATATATATTCCGTAGAAATCAAGTTCATTGAAATTAACATCTACAACTATATGTGGTCTGATAATGGAATCAGTAATATTCACTTCACCAGTGACTAATCCGCCGGTTAAGGATTCACCTAAAAATTTATTCAATATAGTTATGTCAGTATCTTCCAAACTGACATTAATATCAGACTGATAATTATCGATATTTACTGACCCGGATAGGGATACAGTGCCAATTGCATTGGTTATCATAAGCGGATTATCAGTCATAATGATACTGTCCTGCCAAACTAATATCCCCGATAGAGTGGTTTCTTCGTCGGGGATCATCTGCTTTTCCAATAATTCCAATGATACCCAGGCATGGCGATGATCCGATTTTCCAATTGCAGTTTCAAATAAAACCATTCCGGAGAGTTGAGTCGCGGGCATATTGTTTAAGAATTTCCGGAGGTCCCAATGCTTTAAATTTACACGTCCACTAAATCTCCGGTTCTTTTCAAAAACTCCCAGTCCGTCAAGAGACGCATCATCAATTTCCAATTTGAAATATTCCAACTGATAATTTCCGGACTGGTTATTTATTACAAACTCTCCCGCCAAAGTATCGGTCATGGTACTAATTAATAGTTTCCCGGAATGATGGATCAGATCGGATTCAAAGTTTAATTTTGTATCGATCACCTGCCAGGGTGACTTAATAATTTTCCAAATGGAGCTATCTACAGGTACTATAAAATCATTAACGGTTAACTCTCCCTTAAAATGTGGTTCAGGTTTCATTAAACATTCCAAAGAAAGTGTAAATGCCTGACGATTATATTCTCCGGTCAATGATTTTGCTATTATTTCTTCCGGGAATATTTGTATACCTGATTTATAGATGCGCAGATTATTCTGTTGGTCATCCTGATAGCTAAATCGATCAGCAAAAATAAACGAGCCATCGGATCGATAGCGTAGCCGACCAGAGAAGGTTATTTCAGCCCGTCTATCATATTCCTGGGTAGTAGAAATTTCAATTTCACCATTTAATAATAGTTTTTTTATATAGATATCCGCCTTCAGTAGCTGATGAGGACGTTCAATTCTAACGTCCATACTATCAGTAACGGATTCAATGTCAGATACTAATGAGAAATTATTTAATTCAACTTTTCTGAAACTAAACTCTTTAAAAAACCATGGGATTGGATTAATATTAAACAGCAATTCCGGCGCCAGCAAAATTTGTGATGAGTCTTTATTTGCTATACTGAGGTTGGTGACTCTTGCCGTCGTTAATAAATGTCCTGATATTGAATCAAAATGCACTTCCCACTCATCTTGCGATTCCAGATAATTAGTGATTACACCAGTCCACATTGCCGGTGTTAATAAATACAGAACCGCAACCACCATAAAGATGGTTACTAAAAAGAAAACAGGAATTGCAATTTTTACGTACTTTTTCACTGGTTACAAGAGCAATGAAATTAACTTGCTTTAGTTCCAAATACAAAAAAAGCGGGATCACTCCCGCTTTTATATGAAATTGGTTAATATTAATCAACTACTTCAAAATCAGCATCTTCGATTTCGCCGTCACCTTTTTTAGATTTTTTATCCTTGGGGGCTTCCGCCTGTGCTTCGGGTTCCGGCGCTGCCTGATCTTTGGTAGCTTCATACATCTTCGACGACAATTCACTCCAGGTCTTGGTCAGATCATCCAAAGCATGCTTGATGTCATCTTTATTCGAACCGGCATTAGCTTTTTTCAAAGCTTCAACCTTTTCTTCTAGCTTCTTCTTGTCTTCATCATTTAGTTTGTCGCCCAGTTCAGTAATATTTTTCTCCGTCTGGTATACCATTTGGTCGGCCTGGTTCCGCAGATCAATCTCTTCGCGTTTTGTTTTATCTTCGACCTCATACTTCTGGGCATCATTGACCATTTTATCGATCTCAGTATCACTCAGGCCACTGGAAGCTTCGATCCGGATACTTTGTTCTTTACCGGTTGCTTTATCTTTGGCATTCACATTCAGAATACCATTCGCATCAATATCAAAAGTCACTTCGATTTGTGGAATACCACGTGGCGCCGGTGGAATACCATCGAGATGGAACCGACCGATTGTTTTATTATCAACCGCCAGCTCACGTTCCCCTTGCAACACATGGATTTCCACAGTCGTCTGACTATCAGCGGCAGTACTGAATATTTGTGTTTTTTTACTTGGAATCGTTGTATTACGCTCAATAAGTCTGGTACAAACTCCGCCCAGTGTTTCTATTCCCAGAGACAAAGGTATTACATCAAGTAATAAAATGTCATCAACCTCGCCTGCCAGAACACCACCCTGAATCGCGGCACCCAATGCGACTACTTCATCCGGATTTACACTGCGATTAGGCTCTTTACCAAATATCTCCTTTACTTTTTCCTGTACCATTGGAATACGGGTGGAGCCACCAACCAGGATTACTTCGTCAATCTCAGACGCACTCAAACCAGCATCCTTGATAGCTTTCTGACACGGTACTACCGTCCGTTCAACCAGATGCCGCACTAATTCCTCAAACTTGGCACGGGTGAGACTTAGATTTAAGTGTTTAGGACCGGAAGCATCAGCCGTTATAAATGGTAAATTGATTTCGGTCTGCTTGGAGCTCGACAATTCTTTCTTGGCGCTCTCTCCAGCTTCCTTCAAACGCTGCAAGGCCATGGGGTCTTTCCGCAAATCGATACCATCGCTTTTCTTGAATTCACCGGCAATCCAGTCAATCATAACCTGATCAAAATCATCACCACCCAAATGGGTATCACCATTGGTCGATTTTACTTCAAAGACTCCGTCGCCCAATTCAAGAATGGAAATATCAAAGGTACCGCCACCCAGATCAAAAACAGCTATTTTCTCATCATGTTTTTTGTCAAGACCGTAACTCAACGAAGCTGCCGTTGGTTCGTTGATAATTCGTCGAACATTTAATCCGGCAATTTTGCCGGCATCCTTGGTGGCCTGGCGTTGAGAATCATTGAAATAAGCCGGTACGGTTATGACCGCCTCGGTTACTTTTGATCCTAAATGTTCTTCAGCCATCTGCTTTAATCTTTGCAGAATCATGGCACTAATCTCCGGGGGAGTATACTTTTTACCGCCCGCTTCCACCGCAACATTAGCGCCGGCTTGTTTCTTCACCTTGTATGGTACTTCCTCGATTTCAGTACCAACTTCGCTAAAGGAACGACCCATGAAGCGCTTAATTGAAAAAACCGTATTTTGTGAATTAGTAACCGCCTGTCGTTTGGCCGGTTGACCAACCAAGCGTTCATCATTCTTGGTAAAAGCGACTACTGATGGTGTGGTTCGTCCCCCTTCCGGATTATTGATAATCGTTGGTTCGCCGCCCTCAAGGACAGCAACGCATGAATTGGTGGTACCCAGATCAATACCAATAATTTTGCCCATAATTTTTACTCCTAATTAATAATTACATAGATGTTAACATCCCTGCATACAATAAATATACCGTAAACTATTTTATGTCCTTTTGTCAGAGATAACCGTACAAACTATTTATATGGCAGATAAACCGGTACAATCTAACCAAATTTCACTGCCGGTTTTTTAGATTTTTGGGCTTTCTTATCGATTACTTTTTTTGTCCGGGTTGGTTTGGCCAAATTTTTAATAAAAATGAAGGAGTCTTTGATAAAATCAATTTTAATCCTATCACCGGATTCAAATACTTTCTTCAATAACTTTTCTGATAAGGCATCTTCAATAGATATCTGTATCTCGCGCCGTAAGTAACGGGCACCAAAATCTCGATTAAATCCTCTATCCAGTAATTTGGATCGCGCCCGTTTAGTAAGCGTAATCGTCATATTAAATTTTGATAAATTATCACGAACATCCTGAAGCTGGATTTCAATTATACTATAGGCATCCACTTTTGTTAATGGATGAAAAACGATAGACTCATCAATCCTGTTAAGGAATTCAGGATTGAACTGATTCTTAACATGTTCCTTTAATTTATTCTGCAGCGATTCAAAATCCGTTTGATCGGAAGATTCGATAAACCCAATTGTAGAATCCGACATAATATCTTTTGAACCGGTATTGGAGGTCAAAATTATTATGGTATTTTTAAAATCGACCTTTCTTCCCAAACCATCGGTGAGTTGGCCTTCATCAAATAACTGTAATAAAACATTATACACATCGGGGTGAGCCTTTTCGATTTCATCAAACAAGATTACCGAATACGGATTTCTGCGTACTTTTTCAGTTAACTCACCGCCCTCTTCATAACCCACATAACCGGGTGGGGCACCGATCATCCGCGAGACTGAAAATCTTTCGCCATACTCGGACATATCCAGCTTAATCAGGGCTTCAGGCCTGGTGAACAAATATTTGGCCAACGCTTTAGCCAACTCGGTTTTTCCAACGCCGGTCGGTCCCAGAAACATAAATACGCCAATCGGTCGATGGGGGCTTTTTAATCCGGCCCGGGCGCGCTGAATTGACCGGGTAAGACAATCAATGGCCTGATCCTGCCCTACAATATAGCGGTGCAGACCGGTCTTCATTTTCAATAATTTCTGCGATTCGGTTTGCGCGACTTTGGTCACAGGAATGCCGGTAACTGTCGATACTACTTCGGCTATCTGGTCTTCGCCGATTCTTACCGGATTATTCTGTTCTTTTTCCTCCCAAAGCTTCTGTTCCTCTGCTAAGCGCTCCTGAATTTGACGTTCCTGATCCCGCAACTTAGCCGCATCTTCAAAGCGTTGTTCGGCTACTACCAGATCCTTTTCAGCTTTGATCTGTTCTATTTCCGTTTCCAGATCTATAATTTTTTTAGGTACTATCACATTCAACATATGAGCTCGTGCACCGGCCTCATCCATAATATCGATAGCTTTATCCGGTAAATATTTATCGCTGATATAGCGGTCAGATAAACGCACACAAGCAATAATCGCGTCATCATCGAATACTACATTGTGATGTTTTTCATAATGTGTTTTCAAACCCTGTAAAATCTGTTCCGATTCTGCTACGGAAGGCGGATCGATGATAATCTTCTGAAAACGTCGTTCCAAGGCACCGTCTTTTTCAATATGCTTCCGGAACTCGTCAAGGGTAGTAGCACCGATACAATGGATATCTCCGCGAGCCAGCGCCGGTTTAAACATATTAGAAGCATCCAGCGATCCGGAGGCGCCACCGGCACCAACCATAGTATGCAGCTCATCAATGAATAAAATCAGATTTGCATTGGTCTCCAATTCTGTCATAATGGTTTTCATCCGCTCTTCAAACTGTCCTCGGTATTTCGTACCGGCCACCATAGCTGCCAGATCCAGGGATAAAATGCGCTGATTGTATAGTAAACGTGGTACTGATTTATTTATGATCCGTTGTGCTAATCCTTCAATAATTGCAGTTTTACCAACACCGGGCTCACCAATTAGCACCGGGTTGTTCTTTTTACGGCGGGTCAGTATTTGTGCAACTCGTTCAATTTCCTTCTCACGCCCAATCACCGGATCCAGTTTATTTTCACTGGCCAACTGGGTGATATCGCGGGAAAAATGATCCAAGGCTGGTGTAGTAGATTTGGTAGTTTTACCGGCAATAAGGGATTGCTTTTCAATCGTTTTTGCCAATTGATCATCCTTTACCATACTGCGAATTGAATTATAGTCGATATTAAAGGCGGATAAAACCTCAAACGCAATTCCATCCGATTCTTTCAACAATGCTAAAAGTAAATGTTCATCCTCAGCCATTTCGGCTCCCAAGCTTACGGCTTCCGCAAAAGAATTGCGCAGAATGCGTTCCGCCCGGCGAGTAAGGGGAATATGACCTAATGTCATTGTTCCACCGGAAGATTTGATCATATCAACAATTTTTGCGTGAATTTCATTGGAGTTACAGCCAAAAGATTCCAGGATTTTGAGAGAATTACCGGTTCCTTCGCGCAAAATGCCCAGTAATAAGTGTTCGGATCCAACATAACTGTGTCCCAGACGGATAGCCTCCTCCCGGGAAAATTTCATTATGTTCTGAACACGTTTGGAAAAATTTTCTTTCATAACAGTATCAATTTATCAGTTTATATCCAATCTGTCAATTATCCCGCGAAATTAATATTCCCGAGGATAACTCCAAGTGGCGATCACCAATTTCAGCTACCGCCGGATTATGGGTGGTAATCACCAACGATTGCTGGAAATCACGATTAATTTGCCGGAAAAGATTAATAAGCTTGGACGCATTTTCAGCATCAAGGTTCCCGGTCGGTTCATCAGCCAGAATTAACTGTGGTTGATTGATCAAAGCCCGCAAAACCGCCACTCGCAGGCGTTCCCCTCCGGATAATTCCGCTGGAAAATGATCACTGCGATCAACCAAGCCGACATAGTCCAATAATTCCATAGCCCTGGCCTGTCTTGGTTCTGCACTGGCAGAGATTAAACTGGGAATCAGGATATTCTCAAGGGCGGTAAATTCAGGTAATAGGTGATGGAACTGAAATACAAAACCGATATAACTATTGCGTAAAGCGGATAATTCACGATCGGACAGAGTGTTAATCTCGCGATCTGCAATAGTGATACTGCCTTTGGTGGGATTGTCCAATGTACCTATAATATTCAGAAAGGTCGATTTACCAGATCCGGAAGGACCCATAATTGTTACAATTTCGCCGGTTTGCAATTGAAAATCAATTCCCTGCAAAACAGTCAAGGTTTTAATTCCATTGGTAAAGGTTTTGTGTATATTTTTCGCTCTAAGGATCATTTTTCCATCTGCACCGCATCTTTTGGTTGTATTAATATAGCTCGTTTACCGGCAATCAGGGAGGCAAAAATAATCAGCAAGAAGGCAATTACCGGGATAAGTACCAAATCATGCCAGTATAACTCCATTGGTACCGCTTCAATGATATAAATCTCGGCCGGCAGGGGAATAATTCCCGTCTGCTGCTGAATAAAAACAACCAGAAGACTTAATCCCAGGCCAGTCGACGCTCCCAATCCACCGATGATCAAGCCCTGGGTAAGTAAAATATTTCTTATTCCCTCCCGCGTGACTCCCATAGCACGCAGGATACCAATCTCCCTGATTTTCTGGTAGGTGATTAGAGCCAAAGTTGATGCCAGGTTGAACGATGCCACCAGAATTATCATACTCAGAACAATGATAGCTCCGATCCGCTCCATCCGCATTGCGCTAAACAGCCCCTGATGCAGCTCAACCCAACTTTTTATCCGAATATTAGCGGGTAAGACAGAAGCTATCTGCTGCCTGATATGAGTTTGTTTTTCCGTATCAACCAGGCGCAAATCGATCCCGTCAATGGTTTTTTTCCGGGTAAATAATTTCCTACCAACCTGTAAAGGAATAAATATCATCCGGTCATCATAATCCAGCACTTCCGCTCGAAATACACCGGCCACCGGCAAACATAGCAGGCGGGGTAAACCAAATCCCAGCGGTGCGTCCACCGGGCTCATCAATTTAAGATTATCACCTGGTAGAAGATTCAATCTTTGAGCCAGTAAAGATCCAACCAATACTGATTGTTCACCGCTCAGGCTGTCAATGCCCAGGTCGTAAAAATCGAGTATTGTGCTAAAGTCAACTGCTTTAATGGTAACCATGCGACTGTCATCGAAATCGTTGATGATCAAACCTTTACGCTCAAAAAAGGGCATATATGCAGTAATTAGCCCCGCATTCACTAAGGAATCTGCCAGTTCCTCCAGAGAACCGGATGGCGGAGCACCGGATAAGCGCAGATCGCCTTCAAAGCCCATTACTTTTTCGGTGACTCGTGCTTCAAAACCATTCAGAACCGCTACCGAAATGATCAGGGCAAAACAGCCAACGGCCAGGCCGATAACGGCAATCCATCCGGTAAAACGACTGGCACCACTACCCTTCCCGCCCAGCATAAAACGTTTGGCAATCAATAAAGCAAACTTCATTCGTAATGTAATGCTCCGGCAGGATTCACGGCCGATGCTTTCAGGGTTGGCCAAAGCGCTGCCAGTAAGGCTGTCAACACACCGGCGCTAATAAAAATCATAACTAGGCCTATTTCCAGATGAACCGGTATATGATCCATGAAATATACTTCCTCGGGAATCGAAAATAATTGAAAACGATTCTGTAAAAACGACAGTATTACTGCCACGGTCGCACCGCCAGCCGATCCCAGAAAACCGATAATACCTCCTTCTGCCAGAAAAATCAGGCGAATGCTCCAGCAATCCAAACCCATCGATTTTAAAATCCCGATTTCACGGATTTTCTCCAGCACGATCATTGTCAGAGCCGAAATGATATTCACAACACCGACAAAAGCAATCAGGCCAAAGATGATCAGGATAGGCCATTTCTGAACCGATAACCAGTTGTAAAGCAGGCGATGTTTTTCTATCCAGGTCAAAATGAAATAGGGATACCCCAATTGTTGTTCTAAAGCATGGGCAACTTCCGTAACGGCAGCTTCTTCGGCTAGAAAGATCACTCGTCCCGTTATCCGGTTTTCCATGGCAAATAACCGTTGGGCGGCCGGTAACGTAATATAGACCAGGGTTTGATCATACTCCTGCAAACCGGAGTGGTAAAATCCACTGATTCGATATTGTCCAATTCGGCGGCTACTGGAAACCCGATGCAGATTACTGATATCAAACAGGACCAGTTCAGCACCGATTTCCAAACCAAGCGTTTGGGCTAACTCCCGTCCGATTACAATACTCTTATCATCCAGCAGGCCTTTTCCCGCGACCAGTAATGAGTTCAATCTATAGCCCGCCTCCTGAGCCGGATAAGCCTCCACCAGTACTCCTTCAGCCTGCTGTCCATGGCGCAGGATAGCTGGTTTTTGAATATACTCAGATGACCGGAAATCAAATGGCAGGGATGTAAAGGTGCTATCTAATGACGGATCATTTTGTGGCATCGGTGAGTCCATGAAATGTTCGACCCGGATATGACCATCAAATTCGGTCAATTTGGCGGATAAGGTGCGCTCAAATCCCTCCAGAATGCTGAAGGTCAGAATCAAGGCAGCAATTCCCAGACCCAGGCCGGTCATCGCCATAATACCGGCATAGCGGGTGAAGCTTACTTTTTGAGGCGCCTTAAGGTGGCGCAGAGCGATTCTGATGGGCAGGTTCATCTTTATTTAATTAACAACAGGTATAGCCCACTGATAAGACTTGTTATAATCCCGACGGATCGGGTGGTGAAATATTTTTTTTAACCCGCTGATGACCAACAATGTAAATAACGATCCATTAATTACCAATATCACTCCACCGTGCGCATGGCGGGAAAAAAGATTACATCCCGAATTGAGCGTTGTTCCGTCAGCAGCATTACCAAGCGATCAATTCCCAGTCCCACCCCACCGGTGGGCGGCATTCCGCATTCAACAGCTTGCAGGAAATTCTCATCCAATACTTGCGCCTCTTCATCGCCGGCCGCACGCAACCTGGCCTGTGCCTCAAATCGTTCCCGCTGGTCAATAGGATCATTCAGTTCGGTAAAGGCGTTGGCAAATTCGGCTCCGCCGATGAATAGCTCAAAGCGTTCCACCAATTCCGGGTCACCGGAACGGTGCAGCTTGGCCAGCGGCGAGATTGCCTTTGGGTAATCAATGACAAATGTCGGCTGCAGCAGATTTGGCTCGACCAGTTCCTTCATCAGCAGGTCCAGGAGCTGTCCGTAATTGGGGCTGTCGGGCACGCCAATTTCAAATTCTTTGCAAACCGCTACCATTTCCGAGACCGCTGCCGAACCTAATTCACGTCCGGTGGCTTCTCGCAGCAGGTCCAGGATCGGTCGTCGTGCGAATGGTTTCGAGAGGTCAATATCGATGCCATTCCAGTGCACTTTCATGGCATCGACCTGCGCGGCTACGGTCTGCACTAAATTTTCCACCAGGTCCATTTGAAATTCATAATCCACATAGGCCTGGTAAAACTCCAGCATGGTGAATTCCGGATTGTGGTTGCGATCCATCCCCTCATTGCGGAAATCTTTGGAAATCTCGTATACGCGATCGAAACCGCCGATGATCAAGCGCTTCAGGTAGAGCTCATCAGCAATCCGCAGATACAGTTTTTGATCGAGGGCATTGTGATGCGTTACAAATGGTCGGGCGGAAGCGCCGCCGTAGAGCGGCTGTAAAACTGGAGTTTCCGCTTCCAGGAAATCGCGTTCATCAAAATATTTGCGAACCGCCGATATTATCTTGGCCCGTTTGATAAAAATGGCGCGGATACCAGGATTGACAATCAAGTCCAGGTGACGGTTTCGATAGCGCAGTTCCTTATCCTGGAAGGCGTCGAAGGTGTCGCCGTCCTTCTCCTTTACTATCGGTAAAGGCCGGATGCTCTTGGCGAGGACGGTGATCGTTTCGGCATGAATTGAAATTTCGCCGGTCTTGGTGGTAAATACATAACCGCTTACCCCCAGAATATCACCGATATCAAGCTTCTTGAAAACTTGGTAGTTATCGGCACCAACATCGTCCCGGCGGACGTAAGACTGGATGCGCCCAGTCTGATCCTGGATATGAACGAAAGACGCCTTGCCCATCACCCGCAGGGACATAATCCGCCCCGCCACGGTAACATCCTGATTTTCCAGTTCAGCGTAATTTTCCTTGATGGAAATACTGGTATGAGTGGCGTCGAAACGATAGGGGTAGGGGTTAACACCAGCTGCCCGGATCGCGTCCAGCTTATCTCTGCGAAATTGAATAATCTGCTTTAAACTCTGCTTTTGTTCTGACATAGGGTCTCGTAATTATTTTTTATTCGGTTGCGAACCGCCCATCTGCCACAGGAGATAAGCCCGGATGAAGCGGTCGATATTACCGTCCATGACGGCCTGCACTTTGCCGGTCTCCTCCTTGGTGCGGTGATCCTTGACCATATTGTAGGGATGGAAAACATAGGAACGGATCTGACTGCCCCAGCCGATATCCATTTTTTGGTCCTCCAACTCCTGGTGGGCTTCCTTTTCCTTTTCCAGTTCCAGTTTATAGAGGCGCGACTTGAGCACCTTCATGGCCTGAGCCTTGTTCTTGTGCTGGGAGCGCTCATTCTGGCAGGAGACCACAATGCCGCTGGGATTGTGGGTAATGCGGATGGCGGAATCGGTTTTATTAACATGCTGCCCCCCCGCCCCGCTGGCCCGGAATGTGTCGATCCGCAGGTCATTGGGATTGATCTCAATCTCGATTTCGTCAGTGGCGGCGGGATAGACGAAGACCGAGGCAAAAGAGGTGTGGCGGCGGCTGTTGGCATCGAATGGTGAAATGCGTACCAGACGATGAATCCCGGCTTCGGCTTTTAGCAAGCCATAGACATAATCCCCTTTTACTTCAAAAGTTACATCTTTAATCCCCGCCTCGTCGCCGGGCTGGAAATCCAGGAGGGAAAATTTGAAATCCTTTTTATCAAACCAGCGCTTATACATCCGATACAGCATATCGGCCCAGTCCTGGCTTTCGGTCCCGCCGGCCCCGGGATGGATCTGCAGGATGGCATCAGCGGTGTCCTGCTCGCCGCCCAGCATGAGCTTCAGTTCCAGGTCTTCGATGATGGTCTGGTAGGCCGTCAGCTCCTTCTCCACCTCTCCCGTGGTAACTTCACCTTCCTCGGCAAATTCCAGCAAGACTTCCAGATCGCCATGACGGCGTTCCAGGTCTTTCCAGAGGTCAATTTCTTTTTCGAACAGGGAGATTTTCTTGAGGGTGGATGACGCCCTGGCGCTGTCATCCCAAAAGGCGGGAGCTACCGATTGTTGCCGCAGTTTATCCAGTTGCAGCCGGTTTGAATCAAGGTCAAAGATACCCCCGGAGTTCAAGATATTTAGTCTCTGCAGTGGTAAATTTTTCTTTTATTTCAGCAATTTCCATATCTTAAAATTAAACAGTTTTGCCGGTTACCTGCGACGGAAATTAAATGGTAATTGTTAACCTGATTATGGTGATCATACCTTCAATAATAATCAGACAATGGTATTGTATGCCACTATTGTCGGTACAGGGATTCTATATTACACCTAACGGTTATGACCCGCCTACGTAATAAGAGTCAACTACGGATGGAACGTCAGCTTGCAACTCAGGATTGGGCTGACCCCGATTGCGTCGGGGAACATTGGAGTTTAATCAAATCAATTATCCTGACCTGGTGTTTATCCTTGGCCGAATCAATCTCAATGTTTATCTTTCCGTTTATAAATTCACGCTTTTGAGCTGATGTTTGTACACCTTTCATACTTAGTCCTCGATGTTGACCGGGATTGCAATAAAACATTTCCAATGTTTTGCCGGCCGGCAAAGGGCAACATAAATATCGTAAGGTGTCTTCAAAATCTTGCCAACAAGTGGCAAAACTCTATCGATTAGTTTGAGCGTGTGGTTATTCGATAGTGTCAATTGATCAACGCACGTGTACGAGGAATATTAATGAATATTTATGTAGGAAATCTGTCTTTTGACGTGACAGAGGATGAACTTCAGAAGCTGTTCGAAGAACATGGTTCTGTTGTTAGTGTAAATATAATCAAAGACAGATATACCGGTAATTCTAAAGGTTTTGGGTTTGTCGAGATGGAAAATCAGGCCGATGCTGAAAAAGCAATCAAGGAATTAGATGAAAGTGAGATCAAAGGCAGAAATATCAAAGTCAATCAAGCTCGCCCCCGGGATGAAAAATCCAAACCAAAACGGCGGAGTTGGTAACACCTAACGCAATAAGAGTCAGCAACAACCGGAGCGTTACTTAGTACCAAAGATATCCTTCCGGCACAACTCAGAATAGTGCCTGTTGCACCGGGCGCACCAGGGTTGGATCAATAAGCTGACGTATTTTCAACCTATCTGGCAGGTCTGTGTAGCTGAAGTTACAATTTATCCCTGACCAGAATAAAAACCGATCATCCACTCAGGATCCCCTTTTGGTATCCGCTAGTGGACCCCAAAGTATTAGTTAGAAATCGATCGACGAAGGAGGCTGT
>JABMQW010000095.1 GCA_013203115.1 Fidelibacterota bacterium | reverse complement strand
CTACGGGTGCATATTACAGTCAGTAATCAGTGATTAATGACAAGAGAGAAGAAAACCATTTCAATTTCAAATACCCACTGTTTCAATCCGTAGCCAGACCAATCCAATTGAGCTACGGGTGCATATTTTCAATTAGGAATTAAGAATGAAGAATTACCACATTATTGCAAATTCCTGATTCTTAATTGTAAATTATTAATTGTCAATTAGTCAGTAGCCCGTAGGGGATTTGAACCCCTGTTACCGGCGTGAGAGGCCGACGTCCTAACCCCTAGACGAACGGGCCATTATCGATCTATAATATTTAGCTGGGGAGCAGGGATTCGAACCCCGATAGACGGATCCAGAGCCCGTAGTCTTGCCATTAGACGACTCCCCAAATCAATTTGATTGTTAAGAAGCGGGGGCGAATTTAAGGCGATTTATTAAACCTTCAAATTTCTTTCAACCAATTACAAAAACTTATTTCATCAAAATCGCTTTGCGGGTTTGAATCGTTCCGGCTGTTCGTAGCTGAATAATGTATACACCCGACGGGAATTGAATCGCATTCCAACTCAACTGATATTGGCCCGCTTCCAGTAGACCATCCTGCAAAACAGCAATTTCACGGCCTGTAATGTCATATACACTTACCCGTATTTCCATATCATCAGATAATGCGAATGGTATACTTATATCGGGATTGAAAGGGTTGGGATAGGGACTGGAAAACTGAATCGGTAAAACGGCATCGGTATTTAACCCGGGTTCGGCTTCCTTTTGACTTATCACCGGTTTCAAAGCTTGCCCCTGGACATTGCTGATGACCAGGTCATCCATTGTGGTAGTAAGCTTAAAAGGTAACTCTAATCTGATATAGGACCGCGCATTTTTCCCGGAGAGATCAACCAATAGAAAGGTTGTTTTATCATCAATGGATTTTGAGCGTAATATCCAGCCTTCCGGTATCGAAATCGATTCGGTGGAAATATCATCAATAACCACACCAGGAATTGTAAATTGAATGCCACTGATAATATCCTGCATCTCAGAGAAAACAACCTGGGTTGTTCCAGTTTTATCTTCGTAATGGACTTTTACTCCCTGGTTGCCGATTATTGATGGGCTTTGGTTGGCTCTGCCACCATTCATGATATAATTTATCATCCCCATCATATCTTGAATGTTAACATAATTATCGCCATTGTAATTCGCTGCTTCACCGCTACAACCGCTGTAATCTTGGTTCAGGATCGCATCCAGGAGGATTAAGACATCCAACAAATCGATAATTGGCGCTCCATCGGCCAGATCACCGTTTAAGTTGCCGGGTATAAAAACATTGGCGTTATCACAGGGATCGCAAACATCACCCATTCCATCCCCATCCACATCTTCCTGACCGGGATTGTAGACTTCGGGACAATTATCCGCATCACCATTAATGCCATCACCATCAACATCATTGGGAAGCAAGTCCAGATAGGTTTGTATAGTATTCCGAATAGCAATCTCATTAAAACCTGATGTTGAATACTGAACGGTCATCGAATGGTCTAAAACCACATTATAAGGTACATATCCATTACCATATTGATTGTAAAGATTCATGTCATCTAACAATATTGGAAAAGTTAATGGACCAAACAGGTTAACCCATTGATCACAAGTGTAGTATTGGCCTCCCCAATCAGATCCAATAGTAAGAATAATAAAATTATCTGGTCCATAATCTTGATAGATACCTTCAAGATGAGTCGCTTCTGACTGACAGGGGCCACACCATGGCTCAGAAAAGTTTAACAACATAACATAATAATTACCACCGCTAATGTCGCCATAATAGTCATAAAGTGTGAAATCTGCAGTCCCATTAGCACAAAATGGGATTGTAAAATCTGTAACGACATCGCCAATATTATAAGCACCAAACGCAAAAGTGAATAAAAGGATGAAAAAGGCTATTTTTTTAAGCATAACTTGCTTCCTCGCTTTGGTTAAATCTACTTACTTGAATATTTGATAACAAGCTGATTAAAACAGTGATGTCAATGTAAATTTGAATCCGTCTTCGAAGGCTTCAATTTCACGGCAAACACCATTACTACATAGGATGCCGCCTTGCTGCGACCCATAAGTCAATGTTAATGTATGTGAGTTAGTAATATTCCAGCGCAGTTCCAGGGCAATCCAGCGATTTTCCAAGTCAATGAAATTAGAAACAATCTTTTCCAGAGTATTGATATTATCAAGTTGCGGCGTAGTACCAAACTCAAGTCGTGAACTGGCATCTATTAACAAAGCACAGGACCAACCAGGAGAATGACTGACACCTAAGCTTAAAAAAGCATTGTATTGTACCGGTGTTGCAAATAGTGACTCCTTGGTATCGATACCTGTTTGAGTGTTAATTATTCGTTTATATTTTTTGAATTCCTGATACTCGTATTTCACTTCAAAATTCCAGCGCTTATTAATATTCCAGTCCAGAGCAGTCGGGAAAGTGATTGCTCCCGCTTCTTCATACATAATATTACGAGTAGTATCGGTAATTCGATGATCAAAAATATCTATTACTTCAATAGTTCGAGCTGCCCCTATGCGATAATGCAAACGATCATTAAAGCTAAAACCCTCCACTTCCAGGTATAATTCCTCAAAAGGCACACTATAAGTTTCAGTCAAAGGCAATAACCCGGTTGATTCCACACTTTGCCATTCCCAATGAAAATATATATTAGTCGTGTCGTTAGGTACCTCAATCTTATTCCATACGTCATTGCGACTCGTTTTTGAATAATTTGCAAGAACCATGATATCAGAAAGGACAGGTCCACTCAATTCTATTTGATAACCAACTTCATCATCAAAATTTACTTGATGAGTAATCCGGTTCAATAGACGGCTGGTATGTTCCCGGATTACCGTCGGTGGCCGCTGAAAGCTAAATATTCCGGAATAATTATCAGCGACTGAAAAGGGATCTGGTTCAGAAATATTAAAACTGTATTTTTTATAATCCATACTCAAAGCCCAAGCCCCGATGTAGATGTTCAGATTGCTATAAAAACCTTGTCCTCCACCATTATAAAATGAACGGATGCTATCGGTATTAAAGTCATAAGTACGCTTATCTGCATACTCCACATATATATCATACCAATCGGCAAAATACTCGGTTCTGAGATCTTTCACGCGGTGCGTAACCATTAAGGAATCAAGTACGTAACCAGTGCTTGGTACAAACTTTTCAAACAGATGCTGTTCCCGAGATTGTAAATAAGAAATTCCGACGCTCAGCGATTTCAAAGTATAATTAGCATCTGCACCAAACAAACGATGGCGTTCTCGATAACCAGAAATAATACTCCAATCAAGTGATTCATTCCACTGGTTTCGAATTGATATTCCAGTCAGTGAATTATCAAAATCCACCAATTGATCTTCATATTGATTCAGAACCAGTCCACGACCCCAGATTTCGTAAATATCACCGAACTTAAAAACTGAATTGGCGGTATTATATTCCAGGCGAAATTTTTGTAGCCCGTTTACCGTACGTCCTAATTCCGGAGGATTACTGAATTCCAACTGAAACCAACTATTGAAATTGCCCAGTAAGGCATTACCATTTAAAATTGATTCGGAATACAGTTGACCGGTTTTACTTTCACCATAGCGGAGATTGCTACTACCAGAAAAATATAATTGACCGGACAGGGTCGCAAAAAGCAAAATGGCAATCAGCGCTGGAGTTCGTCGTCTAATCATAACTACCTTAAATAAACTAATCAGATTATTACTTAAGCGCTTTTAGAATTTGTTCTTCGATATCTTTTTCATCACCCGGCAGGTATCCAACATGCTGCCAGATTATTTTCCGGTCCGGTAAAACTAAAAAGGTTGTTGGCAACACCTGCACATTTAATTTCTGTGCTACTTGTTTATTAGGATCCTTGGCCACCAGAAAAGAAAATCGTTTGGAACGAATATATGCTTTAACCTTGGACATACTACGAGGAGTATCCTGATTGATAGAAAGCACCGTAAAACCTGAATCGACATAGGTTCGATGGAATTTATCGAGATAGACCATTTCCTTTTTACAGGGTTCGCACCAGGTGGCCCAGAAATCTATCAGTACCGGTCCTTTTTCCAGCAAAGATTGCAGTGTGATCTTTTTTCCGTTTAATAACTCTAAGCGCAGATCGGGAACCATCTTTGCTCCCTGATCCTGAGCATTAATGGTGCAGAGAAACAGTATAAAAAACAGGGCGGCTTTTCTCATAGTCGAATAATTTCGGGCAAGTATTTATAGATTTTGTAATAAGAAATTTTTCAGTTCATTCTCCGGTACGAATTTCAAACTCACGCGGGAGAGGCGGCTGACATCATCTACATCAAGGGCGAATTGGTATTCCACCGGAATATCCACTGTTTCCATGGCCACCTGGATCGACCATCCACCAACTGTGAAAATTATCAACGGTGAAAAATGATGAGTTGGTATAAAAACTACTTTATCCGATGAAAATTGTCCCCAGTCGCCTTCCGGAGAATCAGCAATTAATACAACCACTTTACCTGCATTATCAAAGAAGCGAATGACGGGAATCGCACGGTAATCGCCATACTTGATATTATCCATTGCATCCGGTGGAAAATTAAATTTATCGCGGTTAAAATAAAAAATCGTCAGACTTCCATCCTGTTTCAAACCGCTGTATGGCAGGGAGGAAAGCATATCCCGGATTAAATGCTCTTTCAAGGCATATTTCACCGGTAGAACAACATTCATTCGATCGCGCTGGTCCTGATTATATTCAAAGCGTGGTTTTGAAAGGGTAATATTATAGGGAGAATTTGTGAGGTCATCAAGTACCTTCATCAGCAGTTGAGTATTGCCGGTCAGTTCCGGATTTTCCCGGGTGAAATCTTCCCCACTGATATCCAGTACCCACTCCCCATCTTCAACAATCGGGTCATCAGCCGACGGCTTACCACGGGCGCCGATCACCAGATCCATCGATTCTTCCAGATCATCCAGCGCCAAATCAATCGACGATCCCATTTCCCTAACCTGGGCCGGCAACTGCTGCTCCGGTAAAATGGTTTCCGGCACAAACTGGGCGGCAACCGGTTTTTGAGCCTCTGCGGGCAAATAGGGCACCAGCATGGTACGCAGGGCGTCAACCACCAGATCATTCAATTCCGGTATTTTCGAATAATAGCCGGCGGCACTGCGGCGGTCGACCTCCTCCCAAGTGGCTATATCGATCAGTTGAACTCCAATCCGTACTTCATCCAGCTTGCGTTCGAATTTCCCCAGGAGCAGAAAATTCTTGGTCCCCCGCGGTTGGTGAAGCAGGCGGTTACGGTTGCTCATCAATTCTTCCAGATCGTCCTTATCACGCAGGCCAATTTCCTTTACATCGGCAAACCTCAGATTTAACATATCGGTCATCCCAGCCCGCAGCCAGTCCACCGATGGATCATTCTCAATATTTTCAAAAGGCAGGATATACAGGATTATTTTAGGTGCCGGCAGCCCCCAGGTACAGGAAAGCAGTAGTGTAATCAGTAAAAACGGTGTTCGAAATCGCTGGTACATGATTGAGAAATATAGCCCTTAGGGTAGTTTTTCCAAAGCCAATTTTAATCTTTGCAGACAAGCCTCCTGACCCAGAATTTCCATCAGTGTAAATAATGAAGGACCAGCCCCGGACCCAGTTAAAGCGAGGCGCACAGGATGAATCAATTTGCTGGCCGGTACAATTGCTTCTGTAGCAGTCTCACGCAGCAGCCATTCAATATTCTCCGCAGTCCATTCCACCTGCACCAGCAAATGATCATAATAGTTTCTGACTAGATTATTGACTTCCGAATCAGGCCAGCGCTTCCGGCTGGTTTTGGCATCGTATTCTTCCGGAACTTGGTAAAAAAAGGTGCTGTCTTCCATCAGACCCTGCAGGGAACGCACGCGCGGTTTCATCTGCTCAATCACCAGCCGGTTATATCCATCTGGCCGCTCGGTCTGCCAGTCCGGGTCAATTGACCTGATTCCGGCCAGAATATCGTCATCAGTCATTGCCAATAAATGCTTACTGCTGACCCAGTTCAATTTTTTTTCGTCGTAAACGGCTCCTTTTTTCTGAACTTGGCTCAAGCGGAAAGCCGCTACCAGTTCCTCCGGTGTAAATATTTCCTGTTCGGTATCCGGATTCCACCCCAGCATCGCCAAGTAATTAACCAGAGCCGCCGGTGGGTAACCGGCATTACGAAATTCCTGAATACCCGGTGCATTATGCCGTTTGCTGAGCCGTTTTTTATCGGGGCCAAGAATCATTGGTAGATGGGCAAAAATCGGCGGATCATATCCCAAAGCCTGATAAATCAATATTTGTTTGGGCGTATTGGAGATGTGGTCGTCTCCGCGAATCACATGGGATATACCCATCGTGTGATCGTCAATAACTACCACCAGATTGTAAACCGGGGAACCATCAGAACGGGCAATGATGAAATCATCTATCTCCCTGTTATTTACTTTGACTTTACCATAGATACGATCATCATATACGGTCTCCCCTTCAGGGATTCGTAGTCGGAGAGTGAAAGTCTGCCCCTGATTTAAACGGATTTTAATTTGCGCATCGCTTAAATCACGACAGGTACCGGAATACATGAACTCGTGCCCTTTAGCCGCCTGTTTGCGGTCCAGTTCCAGCTTATCTTTGGAACAAAAGCAGCGATAGGCGTGACCGGTTTTCAGCAATGCTTGAAGAGCCTGTTTATATTGTCCAGACCGGTGGGATTGATGCAGTAGTGGTCCATCCCAGTCGAGACCCAACCAGGTAAGGGATTCAAGAATCTGATCGGTGAATTCCGGCTTGGAGCGGAGCTTATCGGTGTCTTCTATACGCACGTGAAACTGACCTCCGTGGTGCCGGGCAAACAACCAGTTGAATAAGGCCGTACGAGCACCGCCCAGGTGTAATTCACCGGTAGGGCTGGGAGCAAAACGTACGTGAGGAAGGTTATCGGTCATTTATGAAAATAGGAAGTTGATGTGATTCTTGGAAATATTATATGAGAAAATACAGTATAATAATGCGAAAAAGATACTATTTCACATATCAACTATTCACACGTGTCTATCAATTGATTTAATGTTTCTCACTCTGTCCACAATTCCATTGTAAAGCTTTGGCCAGTAACAAAATTCATACTAGAATCATTTTAAATTTTATAGTGTCATCTGTCCCATCGCAATCTAATGCCTTTCCAGTACCCTGAGCGTACAAAATCTGTCCTGATTAAATAGTGATAATTAGAAAAAATATTATTCCAAGTTTTCCCCTGTTACAATAGAAATATTAATTCTTGTATTATTTTAATTCAGTAGACTAAACGACACTATCGGATAAATCCAGTTTTCGATTAATTATCTCTGGCAGTTTTCGAGCGGATCAATCAAGATAACCACTGAAGAAATAATCGAGCGGATTTTGCGGTGTATTGTAATAATGTACTTCATAATGCAAATGTGAGCTGGTGGAGCGGCCGGTATTCCCAACCTTGCCAATCAACTGGCCCCGTTTCACGGCTTCCCCTTTGGAAACATCAAATTCTGACAGATGTCCGAAGTAGGTTGCATAGCCATGACCATGGCTGATTTTGATTACCTTGCCAAAACCGCCACGATAGCGCGCTTCAACTACGACACCATCGGCAGGTGAATAGACCTGACTACCGGTTTTTGCGGAAAAGTCCTGACCGTAATGGAAGCGGATTTTGCCATCGAATGGATCTTTGCGATAACCAAACCCGGAAGTAAAATAACCGGTTTCAATCGGTTTGATAGACGGAATCGATACCATTTTTTCGGAATCACGAACCATTTTTTCATAGATGTCAGAATAGCTGGCCAATTCCAGGCTTACCTGGCGACTTAGTTTTTGAACATCCAATTTGATATCAGTCATGTTGGAAACAATCACCGGTGCAATTTTATCATAAGAGTTTGATACCGATAGATGAATACCTCCAATACCAAGTTGCCGGATATCAGAATCAATAATTGGTAGGTCGGCGTAACTGCGTAGGGCTTCATCTTTGGATTCCAATTCATTAACATGGTGATTCAGTACATTCAGCTGGGTACGGAGACCGGTAATTGTGGCAGTTAATGTCTGGTAGTGTCCCTGCATTTCGCGGATATTGGTCTGATAAATGAATTTGGTCATCAACTCAGCGCTGAAAAACAAAGTTACTGCCGATAAAACCACAGTCAATCCGATTATTGACAATGCATTTCTTCTTGAGAATTGCCATTGCTGCACCTCCCGGTCATTTTGCGCAATCAGGATGTAGTTCGATCCGCGTCTGATTGATTTGTCAGGCATTTATATCGATCAACAGGATTATTGCCAATGAAACCAAAGATAGAATTAAAATAAAAAAAGTAACGGGTGTGATAGACCGCCGATAAAAAAACTGCTGCATCCTTGATGGTTTTGCATACATGTTAGGGTATGCGGGATAATCAATTTGGTGATTGAAATTATTCATTACTTATTCCTCAGATCATTATTTACAGTTCCGGTTCAACTGCTAATTCTGACTAACAGCATGATGCAAATATTCACAGTTGCCAATACCAAGATTAAGGTTGACCCAATACAACTTTGAACTTTATTAATACGCTAGGTGCCGCTGCCTTTTTCAACAGAACAATTTCAAAGAGTGAAGTAAGCTTAAGCTGAACACATCGCATACTAATCTCCATGGGTATTTCATTGCTAGCTACAGCAATACACCCTTCATTTCCGCAATTATCATACCAAAAGAGAGATTATAAAAAGTAATAAAAACAGTCATATTAGTAGAGCAGAAAGGTAGACTTGATATTACCGACGATTATAGCCAAATGTTTAGAAATGAGTATTATAAGCCAATATTAATTTAACCCGTAAACAAGATGTGCGAAAATATTTCCTATATGAACTTATGGACTGAAAATTGTTATTGATAAATACTGCTGTATTTTAACTTATATTATTGTTTTTTATACAATATTCTGCTGTTAACACTAGTAATTAAATGATTTCTGACCAACCGAAAAAATGAAGCTCCCCACCGCAAGCGGATGGGGTATCT
>JABMQW010000094.1 GCA_013203115.1 Fidelibacterota bacterium | reverse complement strand
GCACAGCGCGCTGTGCCCTTACAATTTCGTTAACGGGGTTTAGCTAGACCCGTTTTTTTTGTAGGAAGCCGAAACAGTATCACCCTTTCAGGGTTGATCAAGCAGTGCCGGTACCTTGGTAACAATCATTTCATCCCTCCGGGATTCAATTAATCACAGCACTTGAGAACCTGGGCACTTTTTCCGTAAATCTATGCTGGTAAATTCAACAGACAAAAATGTCTGTCGTACAATTAAAACCGTAGCGCAGACATTTCTGTCTGCACAAACCAACTAATCAATGGTATGATCTCAGGGCAAGCCCTAGACCCACTATTCCGCCGCAAGCAGCGGGGAATTTAACCAGATCTTCTCGTCCGCCGTAGTCGTACACGAAGGCGGATTAAAAATAGGCTCTGAGGCGCAGGCGCAGGCCGGCGCTCTGATAGCCAAATTCATCACGATCATCGCCAACGAAAACCGACACCAGCAGACTCAATTCCACATCTTCGAAAATATTGTAGGTCAACTGGGGATTGATCGCTAAGCTCCCATCATCCAAATTTGCTATACCGAATAGCGAACCGGAAAGCAAATCGGTTAATGGATACATGGCCATCAGGAAAAAATAATTCTGATTGAGACTCTTTCGCTGCCCGGCCAGGAAGATCAGGTAATCGTCAAATTCTGTGTCGTCAACCTTTACCCCAAAATCGTTATGATAGAATTCTCCCAACAGGTACAGCGAATTATCAAACGTATAATCTCCACCGATAATAAATTCATATTTGAGACTGTCGCTGTCGTAATCCAGGCGGTTGACAGCTAATTCCGCCCGGGCACCCAAGCCGAATAATTCGCCCTCGGCATTGAATCCAAATAGTTCACGGGTTCTAGTTTGAGTGTCTGGAATTGGTATTTTCGCACCAGGACTCAATCCGAATTGTCCTAGTGAATCGATCAAAATTGCCTTTAAACTCGTTTCCGAGTAGTTAAATCTGCCATAAATAAGTGACAGGTCGAAATTTCCCAAACCGGTTTTAGCCTGGTAATATTGGGTCGTATTATCCCACGTATCCTTCAGTTGGAGTATCCCGGTGAAGGTTGTGCTCAATCCGAAAGGCACATCGATACGGGTGGCCGGAACGCCCGTATCTTCATAGGTCGGATCCATCATGTCCTTAGTATTGAATAGATCGGTAGGATTCCAGGCATAGCCTACACCCGAAGGAATCTGCTGGCGACCCAGGGTCAGGTCGAAGCGATCATGATGAAACTCCAAAAAGATATTGTCCAGAAACAGAGTGTCTGATAATTGATAGGGTAATTCGTCCAGCACATCAGTCAGCGGCATGTCCAGACTATCGATAACCAGATTTCCGAATTTATCAATTACTGGTAATTCCGGCCAGTAGGTTTGGTCAATAAATTCCATGAAATTAAAAGTTGAAGCGCCATCATAGTATTTCGACACAATGTTGGCGCTTACACGAATCCGGTCGTTGGGAGCACTGTCCAGATCCAACCGGAATTTGTGGTAGCCGAAATAAAATTGGTTGTCCGGCAGACTGAAATAGTCGGCTTCCGCCTCATAGTAGCCGTACCAGTCCACCTGGGCAAATAGTGCTGTGATAAGTATGGTTGTAGCAATTAGTATTCGCATTTGTTTCTGCATTCTCATTTTTAATGGAGCCCCACGGGTAAACCCGCAGTACCCTCAATTTTCACCATTGATGTCATCCTCTTATGACGACACAGGAGCAAGAAGTTTACCTGCCGAAGTGAAACGCAGGTTGGAATCTCAAACAAAGTCTTTATTACCAATATCTGATCTGAGATACTTCTCCCGATAAATCGGGATCAGCATGACAGCGTTATTCATTTTTTCAAATTCCGTTCACTAAAAAAATTCTTATCGAAAGTGATGTCATAAGTCACCTCTACATATTCCATAACGGTCTGGGTGTTTTCCAGGTGATTTTTCATGGTCATCGTAAATGGTGTCAGGAAACCTTCAATATTGCGGATATCTTCCATCAATAACGATTTTGTAAAGGTGCCCCCTTCATCATAATAATCTATCCGCACTGGAAATAAATCACTCGTGCGGGACCAGATCACCATTTTTGAATAGGATAAGTCATCGGTTTTAGGTGTCATCTCCAGCAACCAGCATTTTTCACCATCCAGCTTTTCTGTGCCGGCTATTTTTGGTTTGTAATCGGCGCGCCAACTATCACCAGAGCCCATATCTTCATAGGTAAAATCGGAGCCTTCGAATTTCTGTTTTTTGGCGTGGGAAGCCAGCTTGCGCACGCGGTTAGTCCGTTTATTATACATCCAGATGTTGTCAGAAAAGTCGGTCATCAGCATGGCATTGCCCTTTACCCGGCCCGGCGCCCGGTAGCGCATCAACTGGTTTTCGCCTTTATTACCGGCGAATGTTTCGTACTCAAACGTACGCAGTTGACCCGAGGTAGTCTCGATTGTCTGTTTCATTATACCCCGGGCATTAACCGGATTCATCAGATCTATTATCTTGTCCAGCACGGATTTGCCGCTGGGTTCCTGGGCTGCTAGGGTAACAATTAGACTGAGTAAAATGAGTATAGTCTTTTTCATTTTTCAATTCCTTTCATAAACGAACGAATCGCTTCATCTTTAATTTTTTCAAAATCCATGCGATCTTTAATCATCAGATATTGCCAGACTAAGCCATCGATAAAACCCATCAGCAGGGTGGCGACGCCTACATAATTCATGGTGCGGAATTCGCCCTTGGCAACACCGTCCTGTAAAGTGGTGATAATTATGTCACGATATTCGTCGTACATATCCGCCAAGGCGGAAGTACCGGTTTTATGCCAGAGTCCCCGGGCAGCCTGAGCCATTATTTCCGAGACGATAAGTAGAGCGTCACCCATGTGTACAATCATTCCGATGCTTCTATCCATCAAGCCTGAAATTTTCTCTGTAGGACTTATGGGAGCTGTTGTCAATTCCCGCAGGGGTTCGATCATTTGGGATATAAAATATTCTTCGAGCGCTTCAAACAACTCATCTTTGCTGCGAAAATATTCATAGATGGTGCCTTTACCGATTCCCGCTTCCTTCGCAATATCAGCAATTTTGCCGCGCTCGAGGCCGGTGCGAGCGAAAACTTTAATGGCGGCATGGATAATTAAATCTTTTTTAGTCATTTTAATCCTTAATAGCTTGACTGACTGGTCGGTCGGAATTTAATATTAGTTCGCCAACTTTGTCAAGGGTCAATTATTTTAAAGGGTTGATAAATTAAAAAGTTTAGAGTGGTGTCAGGGTGTTAAAGTGTTAATGTTCTGAGTTCTGCCTGCCAACCGAAGATCCTGGGCATAGCACAGGACGTAGGTTGGAGTGCTGAATTTTGCTCCATGCTCCCTGCTCTTTGCTCAGGGTTGAAAAAGGATAAACGAATCCCTCAATTTTGGATAGGGAGGGGAGAGAGGGAGGGCGAGGGATTCGAATTG
>JABMQW010000093.1 GCA_013203115.1 Fidelibacterota bacterium | reverse complement strand
TAAATCAATCGTATCAGATTTATCAAATTCAGGAGATTAATACAGAGTATCTGATTGGCTATGAGGGTAATGCTTTTGCGTCCACTGGGGACCTCGTATCAGATCTATTAAGCATCACCGCGGTTCATCCTATGCGGGAAGATGCCGTGCAGGTATTATTGAAAAAGCAGGGCGGCACCTGGAAGGTTGTCACCGGTTTAATTAAACAGGGGAAATTAACTGAGATCAATTATGGCGGGAAAAAATTCTATCTGAGAACATTTCCCCAACATTCTACCCACAGCGGAACTAAATTAATGAAAAATTCGGCTGTATCATGAAAATTGCCATCGCCAGTGGGAAAGGTGGCACCGGAAAAACGACATTAGCAACAAATCTAGCCAGTTATCTCGCTGAAAAAAATAAAGTCGTTTTAGTTGATCTGGATGTAGAAGAACCTAACTCCGGATTGTTCATAACGGGTAAACCTGTTCGCACAGAGACAAAATACAAAATGATTCCGCAATGGGAACAGGATAAGTGCACACCCTGTGGATTATGTCAGGAGGTTTGTAATTTTAACGCCATTATACAACTAAGCAATCAGATCATGGTTTTCCCCGAATTGTGCCATAGTTGTTTTGCCTGTTCGGAATTATGTCCCACATCCGCCCTGCCAATGATTCCCCAAAAAATGGGGGTATTAAAACACCTGCGACAGGGCAAGCTTTCATTTGTGGAAAATCGGCTGGAAATTGGGCAGGAGCATGCCGTACCATTAATTTCACAGACCAATGAATATGTGAACAAATATTTTTCCGATGGACTAATTAAATTATACGATGCCCCTCCCGGGACTTCGTGTCCGGTGATCGAGGCTACCAAGGAAGCTGATTTCGTTATCCTCGTAACCGAGCCCACCCCTTTTGGATTGCACGATCTAAAACTGGCTGTTGATACGATGAAGGCTCTAAAGAAGCAATTTGGCGTTGTTATCAATCGCTATGGTATTGGTAATGATGACGTATTGGATTTTTGTCGAAAAGAAAATATTCCGATTCTCGCTAAAATTCCCAATGACCGCCGCATCGCTGAATTATATTCGTGCGGGGAACTGATTTATCAAAAATTTCCGCGCGTAAAAGAGCAGTTAAAAAATATTGAGGATTATATTCTGGAATTAAAGAACCGGGCAACCCAATGAAAGAAATCGTCGTTATCTCCGGAAAAGGCGGTACTGGCAAAACCTGCATCACGGCCTCATTCGCTTATCTGGGTGGGAAAGATATAGTAGTAGCGGACTGTGATGTGGACGCGGCGGATATGCATTTACTTCTGCATCCTGATTTCGGAAAATCAGAAGATTTTTACAGCGGCGTTATTGCTAAAATTGATCAGGATAAATGTACCGGGTGCGGGGAATGCGCTGATGTTTGCCGTTTTAATGCCATACCGGTTATAGATGGTCAATACACAGTTAAACCACTGAATTGTGAAGGCTGTGGATATTGTGCCCGGATTTGCCCCACAGATGCAATTACCATGGAAGAACAAAACGTGGGCGAATGGTATATTTCAACCACTAAAGCAGGAAATTCCATGGTTCACGCACGGCTTGGTATCGGTGCGGAAAACTCCGGTAAACTGGTAACCAAAGTTAAAAATATTGCCAAAGATATAGCGGAAAGAACCAACAAGAATTATGTTTTAATCGACGGCTCTCCCGGGATCGGTTGCCCGGTGGTAGCATCGCTTTCCGGAGCCAACTTTGTGGTATTGATCACAGAGCCTACCGTTTCCGGTCTGCATGACTTAAAACGGGTCTACCAACTGGTAAAGAAATTCAATATCAAGGCCGGCTGTATTATTAATAAATCCGACCTGAATCCACAGCTATCCGACCAAATTGTTGAATATCTAATAAATGAAAGCATAGTCCATATTGCCAGCCTGCCCTATGATGAAACATTCACTGAAGCGATGACCATTGGTCAAACTATTGTGGAATATGATAAAAATAATTTGAAAACAATCCTGACGGAAAGTTGGGAAAAAATAATTCAATTGAATGAAAATGGAAGGAAAACAAAATGAAAATAGCATTTACTGCCAAAGGCTCAAAATGGGATTCACAAATGGATCCTCGTTTTGGAAGAACCGAGTATATATTCGTGTATGATGATAATAAAGATGAAATCAGTTATTATGATAACAGAGCAATAGAAAATGCCGCCCATGGTGCCGGCCCTCAGACAGCTCAAAAATTATTTGATCTTAATCCTGATATATTAATCACCGGTAATGGTCCGGGTGGTAATGCTGCGCGGGTACTGGAGCAGGCTGGTATGAAAATTTTTATTGGTGCAGGTGAGATGACAGTAAAAGGTGCTTTTGATGCTTATCAAAAAGGTGCTTTAAAGGAGTTCTAAAACAAATATTTTACAAAAAAATTAAACTAAGTGGTAAACGTTGATATCTGAAATTTTTCCTGTTTTCAAGCACGCATTAATGATAACCGGCTTCGTTTTTGTAATGATGCTGGTTATCGAATACATCAATGTTCAAACCAATGGTATATGGCAGCAATTGATTTCAGGAAGTAACTGGAAACAATACATATTTGCGGCGATATTAGGGGCAATACCCGGTTGCCTGGGAGCCTTTACTGCGGTAGCATTATTTTCCCATCGCCTGATATCATTTGGAGCAATTGTAACAGCAATGATTGCCACCAGCGGTGATGAAGCTTTCGTTATGTTTGCAATGATTCCAGAAAAGGCGTTGTTATTAACAGTAATAATTTTTGTTACTGGCATTTTAGCAGGTTACCTGACAGACAAAATTTATAAACCAAAAAAAATATTGGATAAATTTGCAGATAATGTTCTGTTTCTTCACGAAGATGAAAAATGTGACTGCTTTCCAAGGGATAAATTTTTTCAGTTTTTAACAAAACCCTCTCCGCCCAGGCTGGCAATGATGGTAATTATTCTAGCCCTGATACTGGGAATTCTAACCGGCACGCTTATTGACAATTCTGAGTTGTGGAAAAAAGCAACTATCTTAATTGCATTTATATTTTCGCTATTTATTGTAATCAGTGTCCCGGATCATTTTCTTAAAGAACATCTTTGGAATCATATTGTAAAGGTACATATCCCACGCATATTTTTGTGGACTTTCGGAACACTGCTGCTGATTCACCTGCTAATGGATTTTATTGATATTCAATCATGGATAACAGATAATATGCTGATTATTCTAATTATTGCGGTGTTAGTAGGAATTATTCCCGAATCCGGCCCCCATTTAGTCTTTATTACCTTATTTGCCCAAGGCACTATACCATTCAGCATACTATTGGCAAGTTCAATTTCCCAGGATGGGCATGGCATGCTTCCACTGCTGGCAGAGTCAAAAAGAGGTTTTCTGGCTGTAAAGACGGTTAATCTGCTTGTTGCTCTGATCATTGGGTTTATAGGTTATTTAGCAGGTTTTTAGCGACATATGAGAAATCCCAGAAAAAAAATGTCATCACCATTTCAGCGGGTCATTTATTCGACGATAGATACGTGGCTTTGGGGGCGGAAATGCCGCGCGGGTACTGCGACAACCCAGTATGAAAATTTTCATCGGGGCCAGTGATATGACCGTCCAGCAGGCCTATCAAGCCTACCGGCCGGTAAAGGTTCGGGGAATGTAAGTCGAGCCCATTCATTATAGATAAGTCAATCGACTCTTAACCGATGAATATCTGGCAATGAAAACCTACCTGGATTGTTTACCCTGCATGCTCCAGCAAGCCCTGCGCACCGGACGAATCGCCACCGAGGATGAAAGGCAGATAAAACAAATTCTTGATACGGTCGGTACCATGATCAAAGATATTCCAATGGACCGGCCGCCGACAGAAACAGGTAATATTATTTACCGTATAATACGCGAAATAACCGGGGTTGCCGATCCATATAAAGACATAAAATCGGCCAATATCAGGGAAGTGCAGGTCATGTATCCAGATCTGAAAAGAATGGTTAATAATTCCAGAAACCGGCTCCTTACGGCCATCAGATTAGCCATTGCGGGTAATGTTATTGATTTTGGTGTAAATAAAGAATTTAATATTCCTCAATCGGTACAGCAGATTATTGACCAGGATTTCGCCATACTTAACCTGGAGCTATTTCGCGACCAGCTTAATAGGGCTGGCTCAATCCTCTACCTAGGTGATAATGCCGGTGAATCTGTTTTTGATAAACTGCTAATTGAGGAGCTGGGCAAACCTGTAACATATGTGGTCAGGGACGGCCCTATTATCAATGATGTGACCATGGCGGATGCTGTTGACTCCGGTATTCATCAAGTCGCTGAGATCATTTCTTCCGGATCGCCGGCACCAGCAACCGTATTGAGTTTGTGTAACGATCAGTTCCTGAAACGCTTTGATAATGCCGATATGGTTATCAGTAAAGGGCTGGGCAATTATGAAAGTCTGTCCGGCGTTAACCGGCCGATATTCTTCCTGTTGAAGGCAAAATGCCACCTGATAGCGAATCATATCGGTGTCAGGGAAAACGATATTGTTTTAAAGGCTCTGAATATCGGTGTTTCGATTAATGATCGTAATAGGAGTATCAATAAGTATCGTAATCAGGAAAAATAGAACAAACTGGAGGACAACGGGATGAACCATAAGATTAAAATCGGGATCATAATTTGCGATCGCTACCGCACCTGTGCTGGCGGTAAGTGTATCCGCTCTATGACCAATAAAGAAGGTGCCTTTGACAGATACAAGGAAAATGAGACCTTGGAATTAGTCGGTTATACTTCCTGCGGCGGATGTCCGGGGGGAAATATTGAATCAGCTCCGGAAGAAATGATAAGAAATGGTGCACAATACATTCACCTCGCAACCGGTTTAGTAGTAGGTTATCCACCCTGCCCTTATATTTCTCAGTTTAAAAATTTCATTGAATTAAAATATGGCCTCCCGGTTGTAGTCGGGACTCATCCGATCCCACAAAAATATTTTATCACTCATTCCCAAATGAATACTTGGAAATCATCAGAGTGGCAATTATTGATCCAGCCAACCTTAGAAAGTGAAAAAATCAGGCTGGCGTATGATTGATAACTGAACGGAAGTTATTAATCCAAATAATTACAAAATCAAGTTACACCGATTGATGAACTACAATTTCGGTTAATCATCAACAATCCGGTCTAATAGACAAAAGTGGTTGCTAAAACGGCCGTAACTGCTAATAATGTTGGAATTAGGGGGATTCTATTTAAATTGAATAAAAAATGATAAACAAGAAATGTACCAGATGTCACTCCAGACATATAAAAAAATCAATTTACCAACTGCGCTTGTCCGAGCCTGTTATGAGCATCTTTTATTTTTTAAACTTCTCGGAAAAAAAGGCGCAATCCATAATGTCAGCTCGCCCATAAGCACAATCTTCAGCGAAAGATTTACAGGTTGGCGCCCCACACAAGGCACAATCCTTTTGCGGCAATTTCATAGAAATTCGCTCTTTTTGACGCATTCGCTTAATGGAAGTGGCTATATCCGGTGAATCCGCTACGGTGGAGCGCGGTGATATGGGATTTTCCAAGAAATAATAGCCTTTTTTATAATTAGCCAGCACTTTTTCCTTATCAAGCTCGTAATTCAGCTTGCCGTATTTCTGTTCTAATAAGATAGAATTATGACGCGAAATATAGGGATTTTCGACACAGTAGGCGCCACCCAGGCATTCTTTTTCACAGGCCAGGGCACCGATGAAATCAATATTGCGCAGTTTCGAGCTTTCTATATCATCAAGAACATTTTTAACTTGTTCGAGGCCTGTTACCGACAGACAGTGCTCCACAACCAGATCGGAAGTAAGGTAATCGCAAGTGCGCCAGGCATTGGAAAAATGAAAATCCTTAAGGTCCTCCACTTTTTCTTTTTCCTGAATATCCATGATTTCCGGTAGGATGAGATTGTAAATATCCTTGATTGGAATGGAGCTGTCAATCCAGGAATGCTCTTTCTCCGCCGGCTGCTTGATTGAAACAATTTTGGCTGTGCAGGGAGTAATATAGACAACAGCAATTTCTTCCAGTTTCAGTCCGAGTTTTTTAGGATAGGTTTGTTTGATATGCTTGGCCAGAATTTCCCGGGGGACATCAAGTGGCGTTATCAGATTAACAAGATTGGGATAACTGACTTGAATAAGTCGAACAATCGTTGGACAAAGAGAAATAAAGAATGGTCGGGTATCTTCATGGGTTTTGATGTAATGATGCAACGCAAAGGACATTTCCTTTACAGTATCAGATAAATCCACCACTTCGTTAAAACCAATATTCTTCAGCGCCTTATGAATGATGCTGGGGTTAACATCAAGATTGAATTGCGTATACAACACCGGTGACAGAATCGCGATAAGATACTTGAAATGACCAAAATCCACCAGCTCGTCAATAACCGGGACAAAGACATTTTCCGGACAGACTTCAACGCATTCACCACAATCGATACAGAGTTCCGGTAAGATTTTAACTTTGTTATTATGAACGCGGATTGCCTGTGTCGGGCATACCCGCACACACTGCATACAGCCAGTACAGCGCCGCGCTATTATTTCCTGGGCATGGAAAAACTGATAATCAGGTTCATTCTTCATGACACAAAAAATTCCATGGTAATCTTTGTTCCCTTATCAACCTTGGTGGCAATATCGAAATTATCGGTATTTTTCTTCATATTAGGCAAGCCCATTCCGGCACCAAACCCTAAAGCCCTTTGATCATCAGTAGCAGTAGTATAACCTTCCTGCATTGCTTTTTCAATATCAGGAATGCCTTTGCCCTCGTCGTCGATAACCACAATGATATTACCCTCACCGGCACTCAGTGTCACATTCGCCCGAATAGCATGTAAAAACACATTCATTTCGGCTTCATAAGTAGCTATGGCTACCCGTCTAATTAATTGCGGATCATAACCGATATTTTTTAATGCGGATTTAATCTGCGACGAAACTATACCGGAACTGGCAAAATCACTCCCGTTAATGGTGAATTCATGGGTTGATATGTATTTATCCGTATCTTCCGCCGAAACAAAAAATTCTTCATTAGGAAGCATTTTGGTATAGATGTTGGCGATTTTAACGCAAGCCTCAAACATATCGGCTTTAGTTGACATGATAATCAAACCTTTGTCTTCGGCAAATTCCCGAGTAACGTTATCCGGTGTTTTGCCTCTCAGGAAGACAATCGCCCTAAAATCAGCCATATAAGCCGATACGACCGCCTGATTGGTGCATAGACCAGTCAACATGACTGAACCCGATTTCCCATAGGCTAAAACATCACTCATCAAGTCAGAAGCGTAAATACCGTAAATATCAGTGGAAATCTGATCCACTCCTGATATCACATCGGCCTGAAGTACATTTTTAATTTGTTCGAGATTAAGGCTGAAATCTTGACTTTTAAGCATGGCACCTGAGGTTAGTTAATTGATGTTAAACCGTTTAATTACTACATCAAATGTATAAAGAAAATCCCTTCAGTATTAATAAAAGACCGAGTAAATCCACAAAATTTTCAGGAGCTTGTTCCGGTTTGAATTTCATGTAATCCTTCAGTAAGATATTTTTTTAAAAAATTTACTATTTCCGGATCAGTAATCGGCACATCCTGTAATTCCCGTTTAATCTCGCGCGTATCAAGTAAAAAACTGCGTCCGTCTTTTTCATGTTTATACACAATATCAATGGTTGTACCACGACCAGCAATCATGGTAATAATTGATTCGGGAATATTGCCCAGCGGTTTTCGATCAATATGGTTGTGGACAAAATTTGCCGTAACCGCGGTTCCCACACCTATTTCGGATTTTATGGTAATATCACCATCGGCATCCTTAGCGGACTGAGCCAACAGCGGAAAACCTAAACCGACCCGTCTAGTGGTTCTGGTAGTGTAAAACGGGTCTAGTAATTTATCCACGATCTCCTGCTTCATACCCCGGCCATTATCTGCAATTTCAAGCCGGAGAATATTCTTTTGCGTATCTTCATTAATCGTAATCCGGATCAGTGATGCGCCAGCATCTATCGAGTTTTCACAGATATCCAGAATATGCATGGACAGATCCTGCACAGCTATACCTCTTCCACGAAAAGACGGCGGCCGTTAGTATTGGCAAATGCTTGCCGGAATTCATCAAAGGTTGGTTCTTGCAACATAAAGGTAGTTTTAACTTTACCAATATCCTCAAGATAATGAGCATCAGAAGAGGTGATTAACGGATATTTTTTAATATCCGGAAACATTTCCCAGGCCTTTGCCGGGGTAATCCGGGCTGAGATTTCCAAACCATCGAGTTCAAGATCCGGGGGAATGAATCCCAGTTGACTGATAATGCTGAAAGCCTGGCGATCAACATGAGCAGCTACTACCAAACCTCCTCGCTTATGGATTTCTTCAGTTAATTTTTTAACCGATAAAACGCTGGCGCCAATTAACAAACGCTCATTATAGCCCTCAACTTCATCATATTCATTGGCGATGATTTGTTCACCGAAGACTTCCGGGTCGTTTTTCCCGGGAAGATTTTCGTAGATCATGTTTTGTAAATCCAAAACTGCGGTGGTTCGATTGAATAGAGCAAGGAAATGCGCTTCTTCCACCGTTGTTACTTCCATCGCCGGGAATACGGTTACACCATTTTCCAGGCCCACCCTAACCGCCGCCTCAACATTCTCGGCGGAATTGTGATCACTGATAGCTATGATATCAAGTTTTTTTCGAGCAGCATCTTCCACAACGCGCTTGGGAGACATCAGCAAGTCGCCGCAAGGAGACAAACAGGTGTGAATGTGCAGATCGGCCTGAAAGCATTGTAACATTAACGCAATCCGGGTATTCCGAATTCATATAACCTGCCTACCAGTTCATAAGCTGGTAGATCACATATAATAACTGGTAACTTTTCAGCAACTGCTTTCCGGATCGTTTCCTCATCGGGTTTGTGACCATTTATTATTATAATACCAGCCAGTTCATTTAAAACAGCCACGGCAATAATATTGGGATGACCCTGCAGGGTAATCCAGATATCGCCCGCACAGCTGTTAGCAATCACATCACTTAGCAGGTCACTGACATACCCACCTTTGATTTCCCGGTCCAGGTATTCCTGCCCGCAGACAACTTCAAGCTTGAATCTCTTAATTATTTTAGAGAGTCTAATATTTGGTTTTTCCATGGTTTGCCTCACAAAGATAATTTTTTATCCATATCATACTCTGCATCCGGTATCTGTTATTTATAGCACACCGGTTCTTTTGGATCGCGGAAAAAGTGATCCCACCCGGATTTCATGTTTATTGCCAATTCTTCTTTGCCAAAACAAAGCTATAACTGTTGCAACACTCAAACCGGATAACTTTTTGAACCAGATAAATACTGTGATCACAAGTTACTGAATTTACGTAGTATCAAATAGCGTTTTACCAATTATCATCCAAATTGACAGCAAATGCCGGACTATTATCATTTCTCCGAGGTTGAAATATCAAACAGGGTCATCCGAAACTGTAACGATTCCAGATAACCCTGTTCTATCGATAATTCGATCAGTGATAATTCTTATTCAGAAATCACCTAGCGCACAAAGAGATGCTTACGGACCAGTTCTTTCCATTTTTCGCTGGAGATATTCTTGCTTATTTCAGCCGAAATTGTAGCCCCATCAGCCAAAGTAACACCCAATTCGCCATACAAAGTTTTACTTAACAGGTTTGTTTCCTCGATCATCCAGGCTTTTGCTTCATCTCCTTTCAACAGATTCTTATTACTCTTGGTAACACTGATCGGATCGATCGTCATCAACCACCCCCCCTGGTAGGGTTCATCAATAATTAGGTTTACATTATCCAGCATTTCTTGATTGATTGAATCGACAATTCCTTTGACCGGAGAAAATAATTCCAGATCGCCATATTCATGGTGGATAGTTAAGCAGTATTCCTCGAAATCCAGATTTTTTCCGACTGCTGACAGTTCAATTCCATCAATTTTACCGATAATTCTACGCGCGAAATCATCGATACCGATCCTGTATTTTCCATTTCGTTCCAGTTGCAACCAAGTGTGATTGCGAAAATATTGTAGTTCGTCATACATGTATACACCGGCGACTTTTTCATAATTTTTAACACTGTAATCAAAAGCCGGTTGCTTGCGATCCTGCATCATCTGGTCAAATGAGCATTCTCCGCACCGAAAACTATTGGGACAAATTTTATAGGGTACCTCGCCCATGAGCATGTAACGGCATTTTCTTTGGTCAGCCGGTAAATGCCGGAATTCCTCCACCCAGACGTTGATCTCTTTCTTGGGAGTAATTATGTCCACACTCTCTTCTGCAATTTTACGTTCCTTCATCACCCGATTGGACATCGCGCGATCATAATCACAAATACTGCACTGATATTGGTTGGTACATAATTTATAGGATACTACCCCAGCTTCCATCCACAGACATTTCCGTTCACCGGTTGGGATTACTTTCATACCGCGTTGATATTTACTATTCATTTTTTTCTCCTTTCAAGTCAAAATCAAATTCTGGTATCCTATAGCGCAAATACCCTGCCATAATTTTAACGTCGCTGAAAATATTAGGGAGATTAGATTCTATATATTGTTAAATCAATAATATATAGTTTAACATATTTTTATTAAAGATTAAAATTTAATACAACGATTCCACAAAACTTGTTGAATTTATAAACACACAGTGTTTAAATATTCGACAGTAATTTTGGGTTACAGGATGGGCAAAATAGCGGCGATTTTTCATCGATATCGATTACATTACTGGATGGATACATAATGCAGTTTTTATCGATACAATGAATGAGACCAAACGTATGGGCGATTTCATGAATCACCACTTTGTGGAACCGTGATAAAAATATAGTCTGATCGGGCGGTAAATTATAATATTCCTGCCGCAAGCGATGCAGGGATACCAGAGCACACTTACCATTCAACTGCGCTTCCCCGTACAGGGTTGAAAAAATTGGAGAATAGAGATCCAACTCCGTGATAGCCAGCAGTCTTAGGGCATTGACGGATATTTTTTCGGATAAGTGCTGTAGAATGGAAGTCGAATTATAACGATTTCCATATAAGGGGGGTGGAATTTCAGAAGATAAGTTATGATTCGGTAAGCGGGCTGTGGTTATTCGGAAGGTCTCCTCAATTGACCAGCTAATAAAGTCCAGGATCGAACTATCGATTTCACCAATGGGAATAATAGTTATGATCCGGTCTGTCATTCATCTTTCAATTCTGTATTTTTTTAATTTATTATATAACGTACCCCGATCAATCTTCAATATTTTAGCCGATTTTGAAATGTTCCAGTCATTTTCGTTCAGAACTTGAAGAATCCGGTTTTTCTCAAATTCATTCAAGCTGCGCGGCTCGGATTCAGTTTTAACGGCTTTAATCGTGATTGTTTCTGGTAAATCATCGAGGATGATTTCTTTCTTTTTACTGACCACAACCGCGCGCTCGATCGCATTTTCCAGTTCACGAACATTACCGGGCCAATCGTAATCAATCAGCGCTTTCATAGCTTCTCCGGCAATGCCCACGATTTCTTTCGTGTTGGCCACGGTAAATTTCTGGAAGAAATAATTTGCCAACAGGGGAATGTCTTCCCTTCTTTCGTTCAACGGCGGAATATTGATAGTTACAACATTCAAACGGTAATACAGATCTTCCCGGAAACGGCCGTCTTTAATGGCTTCTTCAAGATTTAGGTTAGTGGCGGAAATGATCCTGGCATCAATTTTAATCGGTTTGGTGCTGCCTAATCGATAGATTACCATTTCCTGTAGCACCCGTAATAAATCAACTTGCGTCTTTTTACTGATCTCGCCGATTTCATCAAGGAAAAGGGTGCCTCCGTCGGCCATTTCCAACCGACCTTTGCGGCTGTAATGTGCACCGGTAAAAGCTCCTTTTTCATAACCAAATAATTCACTTTCTAATAAGGTTTCCGGTAACGATCCGCAACTTATGGCTATCAAGGGGCCGTATCTGCGCTTACTGTTCGCATGTATGGCCCGGGCGATCAATTCCTTTCCCGTGCCACTTTTACCTCTGATCATAATTGTGGCATCAGATTCCGAAACAGTATTAATCAGTTGGAAAATCTCCTCCATTTTCTTGCTTTTACCGATAATCTCATCAAAACCGTATTTTTTTTCCAATTCTTTACGGAGTAACAGGTTCTCCTTTTCCAACATCTTGAACTTCAAAGCCCGTTCGATAACCTGGCTGACATTTTCCGGATTAAATGGTTTAACTATATAGTCAAAGGCGCCCTCTTTCATGGCTTGAACCGCCGTATCAATGGATGCATAAGCTGTCATGATGATGACCGGAAGATCAGGATCAATCTTCTTGCTTTCCTTCAATAACTCAATACCGTCCATACCCGGCATTTTGATGTCAACGATGGCCAGATCAATATTCGATTTTATTTGCTCAAGCGCCGCATAACCATCTTCGCAGGTTTTTACCAGATAGCCGTCTTCCTTAAGCCAATTGCTCATAGATTTTCGAACGATCAATTCATCGTCGACAATCAATATGTTGATATCATGCTTCAATAATAATCTTCCTCCATTCGGGAAGTCAAAATCAAGGTGACTGACAGGTTAATAATTATGGTAATTTCATACAATCTGCACAGCTTCATATTCATCACCCGGAATCTACATCCTCGCGGTCTGAAATCATATCCGCAATCGGCAAAGTAATATGAAATGATGTTCCTTTCCCCACTTGACTCTCTACCTTGATTGTACCCTTATGCTCCTGGATAATACCATAAGCCACAAACAAACCGAGACCGGTGCTTTTAGCATCTTCTTTGGTAGAGAAAAATGGATCGAATATACTCGTCAAATTCTCCTTAGGTATCCCTTCGCCAGTATCGGCTATGGCAATTTCCATTATTTTATTATTAATATTTACAGTGGTTATACTGATCTCACCACCACCGGGCATTGCTTCAATCGCATTAATAATAATGGCAATCAAGGTTTGCTGAATCTGTTTCGCATCGCAAAGAATGGGAGGCATATGCTTCTGAAGGTTCTGATTGACCTTGATATTCTGCAGTTTAATTTTGTTATCCAGTAACAGCAGGCTGTTTCTGATAATAGCATTTACATTTGAATTCTGAATACTAATTTTGGATTGCCGCGAAAAGACCAGCAGGTTTTTCACCATATCGCCGCATTTCTCGATTTCATCACCCATTAAATTCAAATAACTCTTGAAATCCGCTAGACGTTTTTCACTGAATTTCTCGCTTTTGATAATCTTCAACATCAACTTGATATAGGTCAGGATACCCTGCAGGGGATTATTTATTTCATGGGCCACTGAAGAAGCCAGGACACCCATTGAAGCCATTTTTTCCGATTGAATTAACTGTTCCCGGGTTTTACGCAGATTCTTGGTGCGTTCCTCCACTTTCTTTTCCAGTTCAACCTTCCAGGATTTGATTTTCTCATTGGCGGTATTCAAATCCGAGATCATGGAATTAAAGGAATAGGCCAGCAAACCAATTTCATCCTTGGCTTTAATGGGTAGTTTCACATCCAGTTTACCCACCGCCACTTGCTTGGTGGCATCCACCAATTGCCGAACCGGTCTGATAATCAGGATCAAGATAAAATATCCCAATATGGACGAGACACAGATGATGGCAATCGCAGTAAAAAGGATGATCAATTTTCGATTTCTACTCAAATCATTATCCACCGCACGCAAAGACATTCCGATATCCAGCACACCCAGAACGCGTTGATCCTTGGAGTGTGCATGACAGACCGAATTATAGCAGTCCGGTTCATTGTATATGGGCGTTATCATTGATAAAACCCGGTGGTCACCTCCCGTCGTCGTGAAAATTCGGCTACGCTCCGAGGTAGAGATACGCTCCAGCGGTTTTTCAGTGGCATGACAGATATAACATTCTTCAGAATTCTTGTCAACATAATCATTCATCTCCTCTTTGTTGGTAGAGAACATGATGTACCCGTCCTTGTTGAAAATACGAACTACTTCGATACCCTCCTGCTTGCCGATTGTCTCAATCATCCGGTGCACACCTTCACGATTGTCCAGCAACATATCATATCTGGTGCTACGTGTAACCGTATTACTGAATATGCTGGCTCCACGGTGAACTTCCGCTATGAGCTGCTTATTCTGAAGATTGATAAAAATATAGGAGAATAGACCAAATATCAGCGCTGTTACCAAACTTATGGACAGGATGATTTTTGAATTAATTGATTTAACGAATCTGAACATGATAATCCGCAATCATATTAGGAAATTAGGTGAAATCTGCTATAAATCACACCTCAAACAACGTTTAGCATCTTCGACACTTTCCTGTTCCGAATAACCTAATTCCACTTCTTCAAAGTTACTGATTCTTTCCTTAACGGCCAGGCAGGACATCTTGGGTCGCTGCAGTGTGTCGATTTCTTCTTCGCTAACTTCGATTTGTTCGATCAAACGCTTCGGTCGATGCGATTTATAACGCCAGCCCATTGTTTCACCATTGAAATATTTATCGATAGCAAACGCAGCGCGCTGCCCCGCGGCAATGGCTTCGATAAGGGTAGCCGGTCCGGTTACTGAATCACCACCGGAAAAGATACCGGGGATATTTGTTTCCAGCGTATTGGGATCAACTTCAAATGTGTTCCAGGGTGTTGTTTTGAAATTGAGATCTTTGGTTAACTCGGCTATCTCCGGTTCCTGACTGATCGATGGTATGATAACATCACAGGGAATCACGTATTCGGAACCTTCCATAGGTACCGGTCGCCGTCTTCCGCTAGCATCGGGTGCACCAAGCTGGGTACGAATACACTCGAGTCCGGCAACCCGATTATCAGAGCCAACCACCCGGGTTGGGGCAACCAGATAATGGATTTTAATGCCTTCCTCTTCCGCCGCGTCGATTTCTTCTTTTGCGGCCGGCATTTCGTCCCTGGTACGACGGTAGGCTATGTTGACCTCACTGGAACCCAGTCGCAGGGCAACACGGGCCGAATCGATGGCCGAGTTTCCACCACCGATCACCACGATTTTGTCACCTGGTTTTTCCCGCTTGCCCAAATTTGCATCACGTAAGAAGTCAACACTGTCTATGAAGCCTTCATATTGATTTTCGCCGTGGATGCCAAGTTTTCGGCCTTTATGGGCGCCTACTGCAATAAATATCGCGTCATACGCTTCTTTCAGTTCACTGATAGTAATATCTTTGCCAATCTTGGTATTGGTTTTGATTTCCACACCTAAGGCGATAATTGCCTGGATTTCCGCCTGCAAAACATTCCGCGGCAGGCGATACTCGGGAATACCAACCCACATCATTCCCCCAGCCACCGGCAGGGCTTCATAGACCGTGACGGCATAACCCATTTTAATCAGATCATGAGCCGTCGTTAAACCGGCGGGTCCGGATCCGATAACGGCTACTTTTTCTTTTTTGGTGATGAGCACGGGTTTAATGTGATCGACGCGATCCAGCATCAAATCAGCAACATACCTTTTCAGATCTTTGATGGCAATCGGGCTGTCTACTTCACCCCGCTTGCATTCGAATTCACAGGAATGGGTGCAGACACGACCACAAACCGATGGGAACGGATTATCCTCCAATATCAGATCCAGCGCTTCTTCATGGCGCTGGTGCGCAATAAGAGCCACATAACTGGGAACATCCAGACCTACCGGACAGGCATTTTGGCACGGACTGGGAGTCAGCCGTTTACAGACTCCCGCCGGACACCTTTTTTCATAAATATGCGCTTCATATTCTTCACGGAAATACTTGATCGTAGTTAACACTGGATTCGGTGCTGTCTGTCCCAGACCACACAGGGAAGCTGTTTTGATATCTTCCGATAATTTTTCCAGCAGTTCGATATCACCGTGTTTTCCGCGACCTTCGGAAATGTCAGTCAATATATTAAGCAACACTGTGGTGCCAACGCGACAGGGAGTACATTTACCACAGGATTCATCAGCGGTAAATTCCAAGAAGAATTTGGCAATGTCCACCATACAACTGCTATCATCCATTACCACCATACCGCCGGAACCAACAATAGCGCCGGTTTTTATTATTGATTCGTAATCCACCGGAGTGTCAATGAGACTCTCAGGTAAACAACCACCCGACGGTCCTCCGATCTGTACGGCCTTTAATTCTTTACCCTTACTGATCCCACCGCCAATTTCATAGACAATCGTTCTGAGTGTCGTGCCCATTGGCACTTCAATAAGGCCAATATTATTAACATGACCGGATAGCGCAAAAACCTTGGTTCCCTTACTCTTTTCCGTCCCGAGACTGGCGAACCAGTCCGAGCCTCTTATGATAATTTGAGAAATATTGGCATAGGTTTCGACATTATTCAATACGGTGGGTTTGGACCAAAGTCCTTTATGCGCAGGAAAAGGCGGGCGCGGTCTGGGCATTCCGCGATTGCCTTCAATAGAAAGCATTAAAGCGGTTTCTTCGCCACAGACAAACGCTCCCGCGCCATGGTACAGCTCAACATCAAAGTCAAAGCCCGTACCCAAAATATCTGTGCCCAACAATCCATAATCTTTAGCCTGGCTGATTGCGGTGTTCAATCTTTCGATTGCCAGTGGGTATTCAGCCCGGACATAGATATAACCATGGTGAGCGCCAATCGCTTTGCCACCGATAATCATTCCCTCCAGCACGGCATGGGGATCACTCTCCAGAATCGACCTGTCCATAAATGCCCCGGGGTCTCCTTCATCAGCATTACATAAGATATATTTAATATCCCCGGCGGACTCCATACAAAACTTCCATTTCAAACCGGTCGGAAAGCCGCCGCCGCCGCGACCGCGTAAACCCGATTTGTAAATTTCATCAACGATCTGTTCGGAAGTCATATCCTGCAAGGCTTTGGCTGTGGCAAGGTATCCATCACGACCAATGTATTCATCGATAACTTCCGGGTCGATCAATCCTCGATTTCGCAAAGCAACAAGAATCTGATTCTTGAAAAACCCGATCTCATTCATAATCGGAATGAGCGTTTTCTTTTTATGCTCTTCAAAAAGATGCTTTTTAACCACCCGACCTTTAATAAGATGCTCTTCCACAAAGAAAGGTACATCTTCCACGTGCAGTTGCTTGTAAAATATTCCTTCCGGATGTATGATCATAATGGGTCCCAAGGCACAAAAACCATTGCAGCCAGTGGTTTCTACCAATACTTCATCTTCCAGTCCATTACGTTTTAATTCCTCTACCAGAGCATCTTTAACCTTCAATGAGCCACCAGAGACACAACTGGTGCCGGCACAGATTAAAATATGTTCTCGATAAACTTTTTCCATTTGCTATTCCTGCTTCAGATTTTGCACAGTAAGATAAGTGTAGATGTTCACTTCTGGAATTCTAGTATGCAGTTTCGCTTCCTCTGGCTAGAGCATATTCGGTAATTATATTGCCAGAAATGACATGTTCAGCAAAGATTTTTCGGGTTTTCTCTTCATTCAGGTCAGTATACTTAACCGGTGCTTCTCCCTTAATCTCAACTGTTGCCATTGGTTCACGATTACACAGACCGGCGCAACCGGACGAAGTCAAAATAATGTCCTTTATACCCTGAGTTTCAATCTCTTTCAAAAGGACATTCATAATCTTTCGGGCGCCGGCCGCAATTCCACAGGTACCCATGTGTACAGTAATTTTAACCCGGTGAGTTCCACCGCGCAGAGTAGTGGTTCCCTCTACTCTATCCTTAATTTTTTTCAAGTCCGCAATATTTAGCTTGGGCATAATTCATCCCTTTCTTAATTAATCTACTTAACTATAATAAGGCTCAAGTAATTCAACAGCTTTACTCGGATCAACCTGACCATGTGTAACATCATCGATTACCACTACCGGTGCCAAACCACAGGCGCCGAGACACCGAACCACTTCCAGCGTAAATTGTCTATCTTGGGTAGTTCCTCCGGGACCAACAGCTAGTTTCTTTTGCAGCGATTTACAGATTTCATTGCCGCCTTTAACATAACACGCTGTTCCCATACAGACTCGAATTATGTGCTTGCCACGCGGAGTCATGGTGAAAAAGGAGTAGAATGAAACAACACCGTACACAGAACTTGAAGAGAGATTCAAACCTTGTGCTACATACTCCTGCACCACCGGGGGTAAATAACCGATAATATTTTGGGTGTGCTGTAATACGGGAATAAGCGCCCCCGGCTTTGTTCGATAATCAATTAAAAGATCATCGATTTGTCGCTTGGCGCCATTAAGCTTCTCCTCTTCCAATAACTGACGAAACGCCTCGGTTACTTGAGTTTCTATTTGCATCCCGCTTGCTCTTTCATATTTTTTAATTTGAAAATTTCGTGCTTACCGTTTAATCTTAATGAGTTGAGACAGGTAATTCTATTTAGCATATCAACCTGATTCTGGAAATTTTCGCGCTACAATATCCTTGATATCAGCGCAGTGTTCGCAAAGGATTTTATGAAAATTCGGTCTTTTGATTCCGGTGGATATTTTAACCGTAGCCTTTAGCGCTGTTTCAGGTTGTTGACTGATTAGCACTCCATCTCCCTGTAATGAATCATAATTAACTTTACTGAAATGGGGATATTGTGGGATTATTTCCTGTTCCCAGATTGTCTGAGCATCATCTGAATCCCAACTATGTCCCATCCGTCGGGCCAGTTCTCTGAAAATCCACCAGGTCGGTTTAGCTTCACCGGGCGGCTCAACCGCTTTGCGTACCCGGTTCACGCGATTGTCCGAACTCACATAGGTGCCGTTATATTCGACCCAAACGGCCGCCGGAAGCACAACATCGGCCATAGCGGTTGCCTGATCCGCAAATAGATTCTGCACAACCAGAAAATCCAGGTTGTCACGCTTTTCAATTGTTGCTCCGGTTAAATACAAAAATTTCAATTTAGCCACATCAAAATCCGCCTGCGGCACAATATCCAGACAATAAGCGCCCAGGGTATTATTTTCCTTATTAATGGAATGAATTTTGAGATTAGCCATTTTTTCCGCTGCTGTTATATCATAGCCCGGAGCATGCAGCAGAATTGCTTCACCATCCAATTCCTGGTCCAGTTCGGCCAGATCATTCAGACTTTTTTCAGCAAATGTGGCGATTTTGGTTTGCTGGCAATCAATAATGAATAATTTTGCGCCGCCTTTTACGGCCTGCTTAACAAAGGTAGCCGCAACCGGGTTTACTTTGGTCAAATCCGAACCGGCAACGATTATTGTAGCTGCCTTGGCCAAGTCTTCGTAAGGGATTCCAATCATCCCACCTGGCTCAAAATGGGTGATTTTATCAGAGTCTAAAACCGAATTGAAAAATTTCTTGGTCTGGAACAGGTCTTCATTGGTATTTTTGGTTGAAACGACACAACCGATTGAATCCGATCCGTGTTTTTCCTTAGCCTCATTCAGTTTGGAAACGATCAGATCCAGCGCTTCATCCCAACTAGCTTCAACCAGACTGTCATTTTTTCGGATCAACGGCTTGGTCAGTCTTTCATCAGAGTGAATAAAATCATAAGCGAAGCGACCCCGGAAGCACAACCGTCCCTGGTTCGGCTGGGAATCTTCAATGCCTCTGACCCGAACGATTTTCCCATCTTTGATATATAGATCGAGTTGACAGCCCACACCACAAAAATGGCAGGTTGTGCGTACGTGCTCCACAGCCCACATTCTTGAATCGAAGCGATTTTTCTTCTCAAACAGGGCGCCGACGGGACAAACATCAATACATTCACCGCAATGCACACAATCGGAAAGCGCCAGCGTTTGATCGCCTTTAACAACAATCTTGGCAAGATTGCCCCGGTAGCCGTAAGAAATAGCATTATTTACCTGGATGTCATTACAGGCTTGCACACAGCGACCACACAAAATACAGCGTGAAAAATCGCGTCCGATGAGCTGGTCTTCATCATCCAGCGAATACGGGGTCGGAATACGATTAAGTTTGGTTTCATAAACGCCATATTTATAGGCTAAAGCCTGTAGTTTGCATTCACCGTAAGCAACGCAGATATCATCGGCTTTATCATATTCTTCCACAACTTGCTGGTAATCGGTCCATTGCTCGGGATTAACGCCCCGGATAGCGCAGTTGTGGTTGCCGGAGATGAGCAACAGCTCAATGATCAATTTGCGGGCATCGACGATACGTTGTGTTTCCGTATATATTTCCATACCCGCCCCTGCCGGTGTTGAGCAGGACGCCATGGGGCCGCGAGCATCTTTAACTTCCACAAGACACATGCGGCAAGCCCCGGTAGGAGTTGCTCCCTTCAGATAGCAAAGTGTAGGAATATCAATATCATTTCTTCGAGCAACCTCTAATATGGTTTCTCCCGGTTCAAAATCATATTTATGTCCGTTTATTAGTACACTATCCATTTGGTCAAATAATCCTTACCTGTTAATAATATTAAGCAGTAATGGCTGTTTGATTTCCCAGATCTAAAACCTTTTTAAAACAAATCAGACCACAGTCAAAACAACGGGCTGCTTCGGTTACTACTTCTGCCTCGGTCAATGTAACAATAGGATTGTAATTGATGCGGGCAGCTTTCAGTCGTTCAGCAGCTTCAATTTTATAAATATTCTGCAGTTCATCCTGATCAATGATCGCACCTTTTTCAGGAGCTATATCATCGCCGGAAATGTACAATTGCAGCGCCCGCGCTATTTTTCTACCACGTCTAACCGCAATCACGACACCATTAAGATCACTGGTTCGGCCGATTTCGCCCACACTGAAAATTCCCCGATCAGGTTCTTCGGTTAATACTTTTAGAATCTCAACCGTTTTCCATTCTTTACCTTCGGTTCGCGTAATCAGCAATTCCGGATATCGTCCGGAAGCGATGATCAGGTTGTTGAGTGCAACCTTTTCGATCTTTTCGCCGGCTGTCTGGATCGCGATTTCGACCAACAGATCCCCGGCACCGCGTAATTCAATCGGCATAGCGTTATACAGGTCGACAATATTTTCAGATTTATTCGGCTTGATCCCCTTCTGGACAGCCTCTTGTTCTGAATATGGATGAGCAATCGTTACTTGTTGTGCTCCATTTTCAAGACAAATATTTGCTGCTTTATAAGCTGCATCGCCACCACCAATTATCACCACGTTCTGCCCCACCGGCGTATTCTCACCCCGTGAATCAAGCAGCAGGAAATCGAGCAATAAATTAGTGTTGGGGATAATATTGTTGCCGGAATTTTTACCCTGCAAAATCTGATGACTGTCCCAGCCTCCGGTAGTCAGAAGAACCATATCCGTACCATCTTCAAACAGGGAAGACAGCGTAAAATCCCGCCCCATGAGTTTACCTGTTTCAGTCTCTATTCCGGTTGCCAGAATACCTTCAATATCCCAATCGAGTACCTTGCGCGGCAGACGCTCTTCAGTAATTACATAACGCAATATACCGCCTAATTTGTCGGTTGCTTCAATTACTTTAAGTAAGTTTCCCAGACGTCGCAGATAATATGCTGCGGTGAGTCCACCTACTCCACCACCGATTACAGCAATATTTTTCCCGCCTTCCAATGGCAGATAATCCGGTAAAACATGTTCACCCGATTTCATCTCATATTCAGAAACGAATTTCTTCAATCCATTAATATTAACTGGTTCGTCAACCAAATTCCGGCGGCAATCGCTTTCGCAGGGGGCCGGACAAATCCAGCCACAAATCAGCGGGAAAGGATTTTTTTCCTTGATCACCGCCACTGCCTGGCGATAATCACCATTGGAAATCTGGTTGATATACTCCGGAATGTCAATTTCAGCCGGACAATTCCGCTGACAGGGAGCAGTGCATTCAGTCGTCTTATAATCGGACATTATCCGTTTTGAAGCTGAGGTCAGTGTGATAATATCTTTAGGGCACACTTCGGTGCAAATTCCACAAGCGGTACATTTCTCCTTGTTAACAACCGGGAGATTGTCAGGGCCCATGGAAAGGGCATCAAAGGGACAGGCACGCACACAAGTACCCAGTCCCAGGCAACCAATGAAACATTCCTTGCTGCCGCCAAAAAGCTGCATTGCCGCACGGCAATCCATGACACCATCATAAGTATATTTCAGGTCCGCATCCTGATAACCATAGGTACAACCGGGCATCGAAACTTCGGGCTCTTTTTCCTCGACGGTCAAACCAAGAACTTTAGCCACATCTTGAGCAACTGCAAATCCACCGGCAGTACATACATCAGCCTGGGCCGTTCCTTTTACGACTGCTTCCGCGGCCGAAACACAACCGGCATACCCACAAGCGCCGCAATTGGCCCCGAGCAGGGCTTCCGCGACCTGTTCAATTTTCGGATCTTCCCAAACATAAAATACTTTAGCGGCAACCGCCAGTATTAACGAAGCAACCAGACCCAATCCGAACAAAAAGAATGTCACACTAATCATCGTGATCTCACCTTAGTTCATAGTTAATGCTTTGAGCGAACCGTCGATTCCGACAAATCCATAAAAAGCCAGGGCCATTAAGCCGGCTGTTACTAATGCAATTGACGTATCTTGCAAAGCCTTAGGAATAAAGCTTATTTCGAATCGCTCCCGTAAACCGGCAAACACAACAATGGCAAGTAAAAACCCGATACCTGAAAAAACAGCAAAGAACAGACTGTCCATGAAACCTAAATCCTTCCGGATACACAGTACTGCCACACCCAGGATCGCGCAATTTGTGGTAATCAATGGCAAGAAAATACCGAGTGAGCGGAACAGCGGTGGAATGAGTTTCTTTAAAAACATTTCCACCAATTGAACAAGGGCTGCAATTACCACAATAAACACAATTGTCTGCAGATATTCAATATGCATGGGAATTAGAAAATAATGCTGAAAAAACCAGGTAATGCAGGTGGCAAAAGTCATCACAAAAAGGACGGCCAAACCCATACCTGTGGCGGTTTCCATTTTTTTGGAAACGCCCATGAACGGGCAGTTGCCCAGATATTGGGCCAACAGAATATTTTGGACCAAAATCGCATTAATTGCCAGTACGATATATTCCATTAGTTCGCTCCGTTCAATTTAGTTGGTACCAGATTCATCATAGCCAAGAGTAATCCGAGACAGATAAATGCCCCCGGAGCTTCAATCATAAAAGCAAATGGTTCATAAGAACCCCACATTATGTGCATACCGAGGAAAGTTCCCGCACCTAGAATTTCCCTGATTGCTGATATTAAAAACAGGGACATTGTAAAACCCAGCCCGATTCCCAGACCATCGGCAGCCGAGAGATGGATCGGGTTTTTCGACGCGAAGGCTTCTGCTCGTCCGAGGATGATACAATTGACCACAATCAGAGGAATGAAAATACCAAGTTTTTCAAAGAGTGAATAAAAGAAGGCTTGCATCACCAACTCGACAATCACTACGAAGGTGGCAATAATTACAATGTAGGAAGCAATCCGAACTTTCTTTGGTATGACACTCTTAATGGAAGAAATAATTATGTTGGAGAAAAATAGTACAAAGGTTGTGGCAATCCCCATCCCGAGGCCATTTTCAACATATTTGGTAACAGCCAGCATCGGGCAAAGCCCCAGCACTAATCGGAAGGGCGGCAGTATTTCCCAAAAACCTTTAAAAAATTCTTTTGAAATTGATTTAGCCTTGACCATTTGTTGCGTACCTTGATCTTATTGTTTTACTATTTCTTTTTTTATTTCAGGATATAATTCCAGACTTTTCCTGACCGCTAAACAGACAGCCCGGGAGGAGATCGTGGCACCAGTTACGGCATCAACAAACCCGCCATCCTGTTTCACATTAAAATTAACGTTTAGTGTTTTGTTATTAAAATTATCTGTAAAAGTCGATTCCGTTACTCTGGCGCCCAGTCCCGGTGTCTCAGAGTGGGTTAAAATACCGATACCGGTTATTAAATCCTGCTCGATGTCAAAACCCACTAACACACCGATATCGCCGCCATAACCACCAGCGGAACTTTCAAAGGCGATGGCCCAGGGCTGGTCATTTCTTTCACCTACGAATACAAGATGTTCCTGGTCCTGGATGCGAATTTCCTGGCGGTCCTGAATCAAATCATTAGTGGATGAACTGAGTACTTTGTTAACCGCCGGACCCTGAACATACAGCAGAACTTGTTCCACAATGCGTTCTTCCGTGCTATATCTCACCGTCGCCAGCAGAAATCCACATACGGTGGCAATTACCGTTAACACTACGACCATTTTGATATATTCTTTCATCGTTAACCTTCTTTACAGTTCTTGTACTTCGAGATGCAGTGGTTTTCTGTGAATTTTATCCAATAAGGGCGTGAACAGGTTCATGATGAGTATCGCAAAAAGAACGCCATCGGGATATATGCTCCAAATCCTGAGAATAACAGTTAATATCCCGCAGCCCAAGCCAAACACGATCATCCCCCAGCGGTTAAATGGTGAGCTGGAAAAATCAGTGGATAGAAAAAATACACCGATGATTACGTTTCCGGTCAGAAGATGAAAAACCGGATTTGCATATTCACTACTATCCGTCAACCAGAAAATTGACGCCATTACCAATACACCAACTGTAAAGGATAGTGGTATTTCCCAGGCAATGAACCCGCGATACATTATATATATACCACCGATTAATAGAAATATAGCCGCAGCGCTTCCCAAACCACCGACCTGTTTACCCAGTAAAAGATCAATCAAAGCAAAATCAGCAATTTGATCAACGCCACCATTTTTCAGTAAGGCCAGAGGATAGCGATAACTAAAATCCAGATTATAGCCGACGGAAGCTAGGTCAAGATTGAAATAGTTCGGCCACGATATCCGTGTAATCGCCCAGCCAACTATAACCGGGTTCATGGGATTACAGCCTAACCCACCAAAGATTTCCCGACCAATAAAGATACTCAGAAATGTGCCGATTATCACTAACCAGTACGGTGTACTGGCCGGCATAATCATTGCGAACAGAAGTCCGATTAAAATAGCACTGCCATCTTCGATTGTGTCCGGTTTTTTCAACAACCGGCGAATCAATATTTCACTGATTACCGCAGTAGCGAACGCCAGAGCAATGACTCTGGCAGAGTGCATTCCGTAGGTATAAACACTGAACAGCACAGCCGGAATTAAGGCAATAATCAGGTGCAGATGAACCTTCGACACATTTATTTTTGCATGCCAATGCGGTGGACTTGAGACAATTAACTTCATTGATCTTCTTTAGTTGAATTTTCAGTTGTTATCAATAATTATTCGGTATTTTGCTTGTTTATCTCATCCTTGGCTAAGCGGATGAACTGTACTAGTGCTCGGCCTGAGGGACAGTAGTAGGCGCATAGCCCGCACTCAATACAAGCGTTGACATCAAGGTCGGCACACTGTTCAAATAAGGCGAATTCAGCATAGCGGCTGATTAGATTTACTTCCAGATTAACCGGACAAACCTTGACACATTTTCCACAGTTAATACATTGCAGATT
>JABMQW010000092.1 GCA_013203115.1 Fidelibacterota bacterium | reverse complement strand
GGGAAATTATCGACGACTGACCCGTCAAGGTTATAAGCCAGCACCCGACCACCGGTGTGAGCACAAATTATCTCAACACTACCATCATTATTCAGATCTGCAATCGCTGGTGCCGAGGCAATGGTTTGACCCACATTAATCGGCCAACCGCTTAATTCTGTCCCGGCTGATAGATCATAGGCATGCAGCTTTGAATCATAACCACCCCAGAATAATTCGGGATAACCATTATTATCAACGTCATGCAAAGCGATTCCACCACGAATAAAACTCGTCGTTGTTATCTGGTTTAGCAATCCGCCATCATATCCAATTAGATAAAGCTTGCCATCATCACTACCAACCGCAATCTCAAGTTTGGCATCTCCAGACAAATTCGCCAGCACCGGTGCAACATTTATTCGGCCGGCGGTTGTGTAAGGAAAACCGCTTTTAATTGAATCAGCGGCCGAAACTGCAAAAATATTATTGTCCCAAGTTCCCACAACAACATCGATGATTCCATCATTATCAATATCACCGACAGCAGGGGCAGCCATTATTATTTCACCGATGTCAATCGGATATCCATCGACATCAGTGCCATCATGATGAATAGCGTAAACCATTCCGCCTATCACGGGACCATTTAAAATAGTAGTTCCGAAAATGATCTCGAGATCACCATTGTTGTCCATATCAACCAAGGCCGGTGTTGCAAAAATGAATCCGGTTGCCGAATAAGTCAATTGTATCGATCCGTCACCATTCAGGATATACAGATTCTGATCTTTAGAGCCGAACACTAATTCGATATCACCATCATTTTCCAGATCGGCTATGGCAGCACTGGAGCGAACCTGATTGCCGGTTGTTACCGGGAATCCGCTTAAATCCTGCCCAAGGTAGTCAATGCCGAATATTTTAAAATTCTCAGTCCCGAAAAATATTTCCTTTTTGCCGTCACCATCCATATCATAGGCAATCGGAGAAGTTTTAACGCCGGCACCGGCTAAATAGGGAAAATGCTGCTGGTTTAACGCCAGATCCACGGTAATTATTTCTTCCGTTACATAAGCATAGGGTGTTTGACCGGCATAGATTGTGACCGTCAGTTCTATTGTAGCGGGAACTGCATCAGCGGTAGCAGCGATCACAAACGGATCAAACAGATTAAAGGAAGATTGACCTGCCGGGATATCACTATTTATTTCAATCATATAGTCGATTACCATTATTCGCGGGTCAGTGGTTGAAAGTACCATCCATACATTCGTAGCTGTGGCCCAACCTTCTCCATTAAATATCACCGGCTTTAAATTAACCGTTTCACCGGGATTGAAAATCCCATCAACATCATCATCGCCCTGTACATTTACTTCCTGCACGGTCAAACTGGGATACAATCCGCTGGCCAGGGCCTTGAAAATATTAAGTCGGCCGGAGCCTAACAAGCCGGTCATACTTTCGGTGTGAGGTGCATCATCACCTTCATTACGCACCGAGCAATTGCGATCCATATCGGTGTAATAATCGGTGGAATTGATTATCCGGTCCTCGATCCAAGCTTGAGTTTGATCAGGGAAATGGGACCACAGCAAACCAACTGCTCCAGCAACTATCGGCGATGAAAATGAGGTACCGGGAACACTTTCATAACCATTATTTATATCGGTGGTCCAAATATTTTCACCGGGAGCTGCCAAATCAATGGTAGTGCCGGCATGAGCCCAGCAATTAAAATGGTCATTGGTACCAGTCGCGGTAACCGAAATCACGTGATCATAACCCGACGGATAATGCGTGTCTGTACTGGTTGGTCCCATATTCTGGTATCCATTGCCGGCTGAGGCGACAATGATCGCTCCTTGGGTATTATAAGCCCAGTTTATTACATTCTGTCCTCCGGGGCTGTAACCTGAACCACCCCAACTACAATTAATCACGTCAGCCCCTGCAGTCGCGGCATAGGTAATTCCATCATAACCTCCGGTAAGGGAACCATCATTGTCATTAGCGATTTTTACCGGAATAATTTTAATGCCCCAACCAACGGCAGCTATACCGATACCATTATTAGTCACACCTGACACACAGCCCGAGGTCAATGTCCCATGATCAGGTACCGAGCCTACTGTGGGTGGAGTAGGATCGTTATCACCGTTGGTCTGGACACTGCCTTCCGTGTCCCAACCGATCAAGTCGTCAATATAACCATTGCCATCGTCATCGACACCGTTTAAATCACCTGGGTCATAGATCCAGACACCACCAGATTGTGTAACCGTATAGCCGTTCCCATTGATATCTTCTCCCAGATTATTCCAGATATTACCAACCAGGTCCGGGTGATCCCATTCCATGCCGGTATCGACAACACCAACCTTAATTTCCCGTGTGGAGTCCACACCGGGAATCTGACCATTATCAATATCCCAGAGATCCCAGGCTTCAGGAGCTTCAATAATCGGCAAATGCCATTGGTAGTTATAGCGAGGATCATTGGGTATGTAATCCGGTCTAAGTATTGGTAGTAATTCGGCCCGAAATATCGGAGCTAACTGCTCAAAACGCAGGCGAATATCTTCAATGTCGTTCCGTTCACTATTCAATTTAATTTTATAAAATCGACTAAGATAAATATCACCATCACGGTCCTTTTCTGAAACACCAGGCAGCCAGCGCTCAATATTGGTGGCTTGAACTTCAGCAAGCAGAAGGTTTATTCCTCGGTTATTGGTCAGAAATTGACCTGATCGATCGCTCAAGCTGAAATCGATAATAGAATTATCAATATAAACCAACAAGCGATCCTGGTGATAATGCTGGTTTCCCAGCAAACAACTCATAATAAATATTATATTGATGAACTTTCTCATAATCTTCCCGTTAGCATTAGCCAGGAAGGACAGCCGTCCGACAACCCCTCCTGGTTCAAATCAATTCCTGTCTTATTTTATCAACATGAGTTTACGGGTAGCCGAATAAACCTGACGACTATTGCTCGTCACCTGCAAGTGATAAAAGTAAATACCTGATGCCAGATCACTGGCATTCAGTTGATACTGGTAATGTCCGGCGCTTAATTGCCGACCGAGCATATTCTTAACCATCTGACCGGTGACATCGTATAATGTCAATTCCACATTCCCCGCCTCCGGCAGATCAAATTCGATCTTGGTCACCGGGTTGAACGGATTGGGGTAATTCTGGGCCAGCGAAAAAGCCTGGGGCACATCCGGCAGTAATTCATCACCGACAGCAGCAGTGGCAGCCGAATCAACATCCACACGGATCATTATAGCGCCATTCCAGATATTACTGAACGGTTCCCAATTGCCGGTATAATTAACAAAACTATAATCAGGCGGAGAATCAGAATCAATTCCAAAGGGTGGTGTATTGGGCGTCTCCATGTAACCAACATAGAAACTGCCTTCGGAAATGGTTAGATTCTCGCTAGCTACGTTAATTTCATTCCACCCTGGGGCCAATGACACCATATAGCTAGCACCAAGATTTGTCCCCGGCAGGCCGCCGGTTCCATTATCATCCCAGATCTGCTTAACAGCTACGCCGCCGGTAGTTCCCTCCATAAAATACTTCAGGCGAATTAGCTTCGAAGGATAGACCAGTGGGGTAAATTTTACTGCGATGTAATTGCCATTGCCCACGTTATTACTCGTATTGGCAACCCCGTCATCATAAGCAAGTGTATGGATGGTTTCAGCCTCTGGTGTTGCACAAGCCGGTTCGGCCTGATCACCTTCAATTTCGTTGAAAACGGCGGCAGCTTTATAACAATAGGTCACTCCGTTGACAACATAATTATCAGTGTATTCTGGCTCGGTCAAGCCCTGTCCGTTGAACATCAGAAAAAAATCACCGGCAGCTATATTGCGGTACACATTGTAGGTGGCGGTAGCGCCGCCCACACTGGTAACATTAGCCCGGATACCCCATTCGCCATCAGGTAAACTATTAGCATTGGCAATGTCAGCCCAGGTGCTCCAACCAGCTCCAAGATTGGACCAGGATTGTGAGCTTGGAGTTGTATTTATATCCAAGGAAACCCCAACCACATCCGTAACTCCCAAAGCAATCAGGAAATCACCGGTAAAAACCCAACCGGTTAGCGTCTCTGTGGTCCATTGATTATCTACCAGCGTAATCGAGCTGGTATAAAGTGGTGTGTCTTCAGGTTCACCAGCAATCGTTATATTGAATCCATAAATATTAGTTGTGCCCGTGGCACCGGCGTAACCAAAGATATCAACTGAATTGACTGTGACTGCAGTGACACCAAAAGTTGCATCAAACAATGTACCCAGATATGCTTCACCAGGACTAGAAAGGGTAATCCGATCTTCAAAGCTACCATCATCATAAGCAATATCGCCATTGAATCCGCCCTGGTTTAAATCGTCCCAAGTAACAATTACTTGCGCATCCCCGGCGACGGCATTCAATCCAGTTAGCGGCGGGGGACCTTCCTGCAGATCGATCTGCCAGACGTGTATATCATCAATATACAGACCACTGCCATTTCCACCATCATGATTATCATCAGTGATGGCCGACCATCTCAGCAGGATATTATCACCGGCATGAGCCGACAGATCCAGTTGTACATTAATATCCCCAACCGGTGGATTATCGAATGGATATCCGGGTAAATATTCTTGCCAGCCTAGAGCGCCCGGTCGTTCTGTATCGCCGTAATCATAAAAAACAACTTCCCATAAATAGGTATCTGCGACGGGAGTCATAACGACAACATCATCGGCATTGTCATACAAGAGCGTGTCACCACCATCGTTATTTACCAGAATATCATCGATGAAAAAGCCATCGATGCCGGGGTCATCAGGGGTGGAAAAACCCACATCGGAGCCAAAATAATACCGAATTTTGACCGATTGACCGGCATAGGCCGAAAGATCAAAATTAGCGTCGACCCAACCATTATTGGCCAGTCCGGAAGTATGGCCCCAACCGGCAATATTGCAGCCATCGTCATTAGCCGCCCAGCCATAACAACTGGAGTAAGTATAGGCTGGTGTTCCAGCCAGAACATTCCAAGTACCGCCACCATCGGTGGATATCCGGACATTGGC